>JAHEXN010000019.1:19939-20484 GCA_023252095.1 Actinomycetes bacterium
GGAGGGGACGCGGGGGCTCCCCGCCGTGCACGATCGCCGGCCGGGGCCCGGCACCCCCGCCGTGCCCGCCGCCGGCGGCCTCGAGTCGCCGACCGAGCCGGAAGCCCCAGAGCCCGATCCACCCGCCGCCGAATGTGCCGTCGGCAGGAGCGGGCGGGTCGCCGAGGTCGAAAAAGGGGTCCTCGTCGGGGCCCAGCACCCGGTCGGGGTCGACCGCGATCAGCGCGTCGCCGTGGTGCCACGCCCCGATCAGCGCGACGGGGCGGTCGTGGTGCCGCAGCCGGCGCAGGACCTCGGTGGGGGAGGCGGTCAGGTCGAGCCGCAGGCGGCTGGCCGGGCCGGGCTCACCGGGGTCCCGGGGCTCCGTCATCGATGATCTCCGCGCCGAGCTCGCGACTCAGCATCTGCTCGACGTCCTCGACCGACTCCTCGACCACGGGGTCGCCGAGGTCGGCGTGGGCGTCGGGATTGGGCCGTTCGGTGGCGGCGACGGGATTGGCGAGCGCCGCGCGCACGGACTCGGGCACGGGGGCCGCGGCGGGGCG
>JAHEXN010000254.1 GCA_023252095.1 Actinomycetes bacterium
CCGCGTCCATCCACCAGAAGCCGTGGATCATCCCGGCGTACCGGCGCAGCTCGACGTCGACGCCGGAGTCTCGGAGTCGTTCGGCGTAGGCCTCGCCCTCGTCGCGCAGCACGTCGTGACTCGCGGTGGCGACGAACGTCGTCGGGAGGTGACTGACCTCGGTCGCCAGCAGGGGTGACACCCGGGCGTCGTCGGGCGATGTCTGCCCACCGAGGTAGTGGGTCCAGAACCAGGCCATGTCGGCCGCGTCGAGCCCATGACCGTGGGCGAGCTCGCGGTACGAGTCGCTCGACCGCCGGTGGTCCAACGCGGGGTACAGCAGGGCCTGGGCCGTGACGTCGACGTCGTCGGCCACGAGCTCGGCCGTCGCGGCTGCGGCGAGGTTGCCGCCGGCGCTGTCGCCGACCACCGCCAGGCGGGCAGGGTCGATCCCGAGGTCGGCGCCGTGGTCGAGCACCCAGCGGATCGCCGCCACGCAGTCGTCGAGCGGCGTGGGGAACGGATGCTCTGGGGCCTTCTGGTAGTTCACGGTCACGACGGTCATCCCGGTGTCGATCGCCAGCACCCGGGCGGGCTCGTCGACGAGGTCGAGATTCGCGGCGACCCACCCGGAGCCGTGCAGGATCACCACGACCGGCGTGACTTGCGAGGAGCCCTCAGGTCGCAGGACCCTGATCGGCAGGTCGGCCGTCGGACCCGGGATGAAGCGGTGCTCGACACCCACGCCCGCAGGTGCCGGACGCTGCAGCTCGAGGTAGGACCACAGCGCCTGTCGGGCCTCGGGCACCGTCATGCTGGCGATTGGCGGGGCTGCGGCAGCGGCAGCGAGATGTGCCGCGGCCTGCGGGTCGAGCTCGCCGGCGCTCATCGAGCCACCTCGTGACGGTTGGCGAAGACCAGCACGGCGCCGAGCGAGGCCATGGCCACACCGACCCAGACGGGCGAGACCCAGCCCAGGCCCAGGGCGATCGTGGCGCCGCCGAGCCCTGCCCCGATCGCGTTGCCCAGGTTGAAGGCCGCGATGTTGGCCGCGGAGGCGATCGTGGGGGAGTCTCCGGCGAATCGCATGACCCGGAGCTGGAGGGCCGGGGTGGTGGCGAACCCGATGAGTCCGAGTGCGAACAGGACGACGGCCACGAGCGGGCGCCAGGGCGTGACCACCGCGTAGAGCACCAGGGTGAGCGGGAGCAGGACGCCGAGGACCTTGAGGGTCAGACCCAGGTCGCGGTCGGCGAACCGGCCACCGACGATGTTGCCGAGGAACAGCCCCGCCCCGAACAGCATCAGCAGCCACGGCACGGCGCCGCTGCCGTATCCGGTCACCTGTGTCACGAGCGGCTCGACGTAGATGAAGGCGCCGAACAGGCCGCCGAACACCAGGAGCGTGAGGGCGACCGAGACGATGACCTGCGGGCGCAGCAGCACCGCGTACGGCGTCGTGCCGGTCGAGGGCGGAGCAGGACGCTCCGGCACGAACGCGCGGATCCCGACCGCAGCCAGGATCCCGAGCGCGGCGATGATCCAGAACGTCGACCGCCACCCGAGCTGTTGTCCCACGAACGTCCCGAACGGCACGCCGAGGACGTTGGAGGCGGTGAGACCCCCGAACATCACGGCGATCGCGCTCGCCTTGCGGTGCGGAGGCACCAGGTCCCCGGCCAGGACGGCGCCGATGCCGAAGAACCCGCCGTGGCACATCGCCGTCACGACCCGCCCCACGATCGCGAGGGCGAACGTCGGCGCGAGGGCGGTGAGCACGTTGCCGAGGACGAAGAATCCCAGCAGCACGAGGAGGGCCGACCTCGGGGGACGCTGCGCCAGGGCCACCGTCACGGTGAAGGCGCCCACGACCACGGCAAGCGCGTAGGACCAGATCAGGGCTCCCGCCGCCGGTACGGACACCTCCAGGGAGGAGGCGACATCGGTGAGCAGGCCGGCGATGACGAACTCGGTCAGACCAATGCCGAATCCGCCCGCTGCGAGGGCGAGGAGGCCGAGCCGGGCTCCCTGCGGCCCGGTGTCCGGATCGGTGCGGGTTCTGTTTTTGGGCATGCTGAAGGTGTCCACGGGGTCTCCTGGATGGTCGGACGGTGCGGGCCGGGCGGCCCGCGAGTCATGGGGTGATGGTCTGCGCGGCGAGGAGCCGGAGGGCGTCGTCGTCGCTGGAACCGGGCACGGCGTGCATCAGCAGCAGGCGGTGGCCGTCGTCCTGGGGCAGGTGCAGGACCTCGTAGGTCAGGTCGAGCCGGCCCACGACGGGGTGGTGGAACCGCTTGGTCCCGGTGCTGCAGAGCTCGATGGGCTGCTCGGCCCAGAGGTGGGCGAAGTCGGGACTCTCGATGCTCAGGCGGCCGATCAGCCGGGCCAGCGCGGGATCGGTCGCGAACGTGCCGCTGACGTACCGCAGGGAGGCGACCGCCAAGGACGCCTCGTGCTCCCACTCACGGTGCAGTGCCCGGCTGGCCGGATCGGTGAACAGCAGCGCGACCTTGTTGGGCGGGGTAGGTCCGTAGGGCGCGCCCGGGTCCAGGTGACCCGCCGTGACGGCGTGCCCGAGGCGGTTCCAGGCCACGATGTCCTGGACGGGGGACAGGGCGATGCCGGCCACGTCGGGCATCCGATCCAGCAGTGCCTGCATGGCCGTGGCGACCGAGCGCCGACGCGCCGGGACGGTGCGTGCCGTGCCGGCCAGGCGGTGCAGATGGGCCCGCTCGACCGAGCTCAGGTTGAGGGCTCGGGCGACGGCATCCAGGACCTGCGTCGACGGGTGTCTCGCGACCCCCTGCTCGAGACGGGTGTAGTAGGTCAGGGAGACACCGGCGAGCTCGGCGACCTCCTCGCGTCGGAGGCCCGCCACGCGGCGGGGGGTGTGGCTCACGACCCCCGCGTCCTCCGGGCTGACGACCGAGCGCCGGTGTCGCAGGAAGTCACCGACCTGCTCGGCCGCAGTCCGCTCTGTGCCGGCGTGGGTCTGGCGTGCCGTCGCCTGTTCGGGATCCATGGATCCATCATGATCGCTTCGTCCACGGCGGGCCTGTCCCTGTCAGTGACAGGCCCGCCGTGGGCTCAGGAGTCGAAGGTGTGCTCCGGTGCGGGGAACGTGCCGCCAGCCACGTCGGCGGCGAACTCCTTCGCTGCGGCGTCGACGATCGAGTGCAAGTCGGCGTAGCGCTTGACGAAGCGCGGCGCCCGACCCGTGCGCAGGCCGAGCATGTCCTGCCAGACCAGCACCTGGGCGTCGCAGTCGGGACCGGCGCCGATGCCGACCGTCGGGATGCTGAGCTTCTGCGTGATCTCGGCCGCGATCGGGCCCGGCACCATCTCCATCACGACGGCGAAGGCACCCGCCTCCTGCACGGCGATGGCATCCTGCAGGAGCCGGTCGGCGGTCGCGCCGCGGCCCTGCACGCGGTACCCGCCGAGCGCGTGCTCCGACTGCGGTGTGAAGCCGATGTGGGCCATGACCGGGACGCCGCCGCGCGTCAGGAGCTCGATCTGCGGGGCCATCTCGGCACCGCCCTCGAGCTTGACCGCGTGGGCGCGCCCCTCCTTCATGAACCGCACGGCGGTGTCGTACGCCTGCTCGGGGGAGCGCTGGTAGGAGCCGAACGGAAGGTCGGCGACGACCAGCGCGCGGTGCGCCGAGCGCGTCACGGCGCGCACGAGGGGCAGGAGCTCGTCGACCGTGACGGGGAGCGACGACTCGTAGCCGTACACGTTGTTGGCGGCGGAGTCGCCGACGAGGAGCACGGGGATGCCCGCCGCGTCGAACGCGCCAGCCATGTACTGGTCGTAGGCCGTGAGCATGCCCCAGCGATGGCCGTCGGCCTTCCACTGCTGCAGGTGGTGCGTGCGGACCCGTCGCACGGACGGGTCGGTGGTGGGCCCGCCACCGTACGGCGCGGTCTCCTCGGCGGGGTTGTCGGCCGGGACCTGGGCAGGGGTCGGTTCAGTCATGGGACTGCCTTTCTCTCTCGCGGCCTCGGGAGAGGTCCACGGATACGTCACCAGCGTGGCACACGCCGACGAGACGCGGGTAGGTGAGCCACGTCACCCGTCGGAGGCGACCCGGAAGCCGGTGTGGCCGAGCGCGGTGTCCGGGGAGTTGGCGGTCCGGGCGGAGGTCCGGTAGCGCCGGCAGTACGAGTCGTGGCACAGGTACGAACCGCCCCGGAGCACCGGCCGACGGTCCCAGTCCGAGAAGGGGCTCGCCGTCCACTCCCACACGTTGCCGGTCGTGGTGAAGAGGCCGAAGGCGTTGGGTGCGAAGGCGTCGGCGGCGACGGTGCCCACCTCGCCGTCGGGCACCGGGAACTCGCCGACGAACGTGTTCATGCGGGGCTCACCTTCGGGCTCGCGCTCGGCGCCCCACGGAAAGGGCTGCTGCACGAGACCGCCACGCGCGGCCCACTCCCACTCCTGCTCCGTCGGCAGGCGGCCGCCGACCCAGACGGCGTAGGCTGTGGCGTCGCGGTGCGACACCTGGGTGACGGGGTGGTCCAGCAGATCCGCGACGTCCGAGCCGGGCCCGTGGGGTGCGCGCCAGGACGCGCCGGGCACGACCCGCCACCACGGGGTCGCGGTGACAGCACCGTGCGGCTCCGACTCGGGCGTGACCAGGGCCGCGAACACCAGGGCGTCCCCGAAGTGCTCGGCGTCGGTGACGTGGCCCGTGGCGTCGACGAACGCAGCGAACTCGGCGTTGGTCACGGTGGTCGCACCAATCGCGAACGGTTCGATCGGCACGGCGCGCACGGGTGACTCGCCGTCCTGCGGATACG
>JAHEXN010000255.1 GCA_023252095.1 Actinomycetes bacterium
CGTGCCGGCGACGACCAGCTCGTCTTCCTCCACGGTGCCATCGGCGGCCTGATCCTCGTCGTCGCGATCCTGCGGCTCACCTGGCGCACCACGACGCCGCTGCCGCCGTGGTCAGATCGCCTCGGACCCGTCGCCCGGCGCGTCGAGAGCCGGGTCGAGCGCGTCCTCTACGCGACCCTGTTCGCGATCCCCCTCAGCGGCTTCGGCCTGCTGTTCCTCTCGGGCGAGGAGCGCGAGCTCGAGAACCGCCGCGAGTGGTTGCCGCCGCTCGACGTCGTGAGCGACGACCTCATGCTCGTGCTCCACGTCGGCGGACACCTGACGTTCTACGCCGCCCTGGTCGTGCATGTCGGCCTCGCGGTGACCCACCGCACCACGAGCCGCATGCTCTGAGGCTCAGCCCTCGACCGACGCCTCGGCGGCGACGATGATGTCGCGCAGCAAGGCGTTGGCCCGGGTGAGCTCGTCGACCGACATCTGGAGCCGGGCGAGCATCTGCTCGGGCACCGCCAGCGCCGCATGCCGAAGGTCGACGCCGCGTGGCGTCAGGGACACCTCGAGCGCACGCTGGTCACGGGTCGACCGCGTGCGCTCGACGAAACCTGCCTGCTCGAGACGGCGCACGAGCGGCGACACGGTGCCGGGCTCCAGGTGCAGGAGGCGCGCCAGCTCGGTGACGCTCGCCCGCTCGTGCTGCCACAGCGCCAGCATCACGAGGTACTGCGGATGGGTCAGACCGAGGGGCTGGAGCACGGCTCCGTAGGCAGCCACGACGCTGCGCGAGGCGACGGCAAGGCCGAAGCACACCTGTTCCTCGAGTGCGAGCGGGTCAGGGCGGTCGTCGTCCACCCGCCGATCGTAGCCACGGTTCAGCCGTCCGTCCGTGCGTGGGCGACCCCGCCGGGCCTTGCCCTGCGCTGTGATCTGGCACACACTCGAGACACACGACCCGGGAGGCCGATCACATGCGCGTCAAGGACGTCCTGACCAGCAAGGGATCCGCGACGGTCCACACGATCGAGCCCGGCGCCACGGTCGCCGAGCTCCTCGACCGACTCGCGGAGCACGACGTCGGCGCGCTCGTCGTGAGCACGGACGGCACCCACGTCGCCGGGATCGTGTCGGAGCGTGACGTCGTGCGGAAGCTGCGGGGCGTCGACGACCCCGGCAGCGCCACGGTCGACTCGA
Source organism: Actinomycetes bacterium (assembly GCA_023252095.1). Classification (GTDB taxonomy): domain Bacteria; phylum Actinomycetota; class Actinomycetes; order Propionibacteriales; family Nocardioidaceae; genus Aeromicrobium. Next base: position 1,189 of record JAHEXN010000255.1, read on the forward strand.
TCATGGTGTCCGAGGTCATCACGTGCAGCCTCGACGACTCGGCCGACGCCCTCATGACGCTCATGACGCGCCGGCGCGTGCGGCACGTGCCGGTCGTGGAGGGCGACGAGCTCGTCGGGCTGCTCAGCGTCGGCGACGCCGTCAAGCAACGGATGGACGCGCTCGAGTTCGAACGTGACCAGCTGAGCTCGTACGTGCAAGGCTGACCCCTGCCCCCATCGTGACGCCGCCCGTCACGCTGCCCTGCAGGTCTTGCCCGGAAGGTTCTCCCGTGAGTCACGCGCCCCGTGAGCCCCGGGTCGCGATCCCGGACGCCGAGATCTCGTGGCGCTTCAGCCGCTCGGGCGGTCCGGGCGGCCAGCACGTCAACACGAGCGACACCCGGGTCGAGCTCATCTGGTCGCTCGAGTCGACCCAGGCCCTGACCCCGGAGCAGCGCGAACGCGCGCTCGTGGCCCTGCGCGGCCGCCTCGTGGACGGGCGCATCACGGTGGTCTCGTCCCAGTACCGGTCGCAGCTGCGCAATCGCGACGCGGCTCGGGTGCGGCTGGAGCAGCTCGTCGCCCGCGCGATCGTGCCGCCCCGCCCGCGACGCGCGACCAAGCCGTCGCGCGGCTCGCAGGTGCGGCGTCTCGACGAGAAGAAGCGCCGCGGCGACCTCAAGCGCGGTCGCGGCGGCGGCTGGGACTGAGGCGATGGGTTGCGGTACCCCTTTCGAGGCTCCTCGTTCCGGATCCTGAGGTGTGAGTGCGCTCTGGCGCACGAGCCTCGAAGGGCGTCGCACCTCAAGGGGCGGGGCTCCGCCACCCCCGGTGGTTGAGGTGCGAGGGCGCTCTGGCGCACGAGCCTCGAAACCTCGGTCAGGCGATCGCGGACCTCAGACCTCGCGCGACCACTCGACGGCGCCCTCGGCCGCGATGCCGCGATAGCGCGAGGCGCCCCAGCGCGGCGCTCGGTCCTTGTCGACCTGCATGGCCCGCACCCCCTCCACGAAGTCCGGCGTCTGCGTCGCACCCTCGGCGGCGCGGAGCTCGAGGTCGAGACACGCGCGCAGCGACAGGTCGGCTCCACGGCGCAGCAGGTCGAGCGTCAGGTCGAGGCTCTGGCGCGAGACCGACTCCAGGACGCCGATCGTGTCCTCGGCCCACGGCGTGCCCTCGGCGCGCAGCGCCTCGAGAATCGCGTCGACCGAGTCGGCGTCGAAGGTCCGGTCGATCTCCGCGCGACGGGACAGCAGGCCCGAGTCGCCCGGTCGCGTGGCCGCCTCCGCCAGCACGAGCTCGACCGGGAGGTCGGCGGTCACGAGTCGCTCGCCGAGAGCAGCGAGGTCAGCGGACCGCACGTGGTGCGTGGCCAGGCCGACCCCCACGGCGTCGGCTGCGGAGACGCGGGCACCCGTGAGCCCCAGGTAGGTGCCGAGCTCGCCGGGGAGCCGCGGCAGGAAGTGTGTCGCGCCGACATCGGGGAAGAAGCCGATCGACGTCTCGGGCATCGCCAGGACCGCCGCGTCGCCGACCACGCGGAACGCGCCGTGCACCGACAGGCCGAGGCCCCCACCCATGCAGACGCCGTCGACCAGCGCCACGACCGGCGCGGGCGAGGCCGCCAACAGGTGGTTGACGCGGTACTCCGTCGCGAAGAACCGCAGGCTCGCCGCACCCTCGCCGTCGAGCGTGTTCTGCCGGACCTGGCGAATGTCGCCGCCCGCGCAGAACGCGCGCTCGCTCGAGCTCGAGATCACGATGGCGCGCAACGGCTCACGGGCCCACGCCAGGAGCACCTGCTCCAGCTGCTCGACCATCGGCAGGGTCAGGGCGTTGAGCGACCGCGGCCTGTCGAGGACGATCCGCCCGACCGAACCGTCGAGGGTCGCCTCGATCCCGGTCGTCGTGCTCGTGCTGGCGGTCGTTCCGTCGGCGGCGTCCATCCCTGCATCCTGTCAGCCCCGGCCCACGCGGCCATCGGCCCGCTGGAAGGATCGGCCCCATGACCGAGGCGTTCTACCGACGGACCGACGTGACCACCACGGCCGACGGGGAGGTGCTCGAGACCTTCGCGTCCAGCCACCACACCGCGAGCCCCTGGGGCCCGGACGTGCAGCACGGCGGGCCGGTTGCGGGACTTCTGACCCGGGCGATGGAGCAGTTGAACCCGCGCGAGGGCACCCGGCTCACGCGGGTCGCGGTCGACATCCTGGGTGTCGTGCCGGTCGTCGACGTGCGCGTGAGCGCGCGCACCCTCCGTCCGGGCCGGCGCATCGAGCAGCTCGGGGCGACGCTCGACGCGCGTCTTCCCGACGGCACGTGGCGGCCCGCCGCCCGCGCCACAGCCTGGCGGCTCGCGACCCAGCCGACCGCCGACGTCGCCCGCTTCGCCGACCCGGCGCTCACGCCGCGTGAGACCGACAGGGGCGGCCTGTCCGCCTTCCCGATCCCCGAGTCGTGGTACCCGGGCGGGTTCGTCGCAGCAGCCACGTGGCAGGCGGTGCACGTCGGCTCGGGTCCTGGCGAGCCGACGACCGCGTGGGTCCGCCTCGACGTGGCGCTCGTCGAGGGCGAGAGCGCGTCCGGACTCGTGCAGCTCATCGCGATCGCGGATGCCGCCAACGGCCTCGGGGCGCGCCTCGACTCGACCCGGTTCTCCTACCTCAACACCGACCTGTCCCTGCAGGTCCACGGCGAGCCCGTCGGGCCGTGGTTCGGCATGGCCGCCGAGACGTCGGTCGGCGCCGACGGTGTGGGCATGGCTGGCGCCGTGCTCCACGGTCCTGACGGGCCCATCGGCCGCGTGACCCAGAACCTCCTGGTCGAGCGTCGCCCCCACTGACGAACGGGGAGGGCCTCCGGCGGGGGCGGGTGGTGGTCCCACTGCTCTCCCGGGCCGGAGGCCCTCGTCACCCTCGCGGGTCGATCAGTCGACCTGGATCACGCCGCCCTCGGGGACGAACGCGCCGGCCTCAACCGACCACACGCCGGACTCGAACCCGCTCAGGCCCGTGAGCTTGTCGGGGGTGCTGACCCACGAGATGCCGTCGAGGAACATCGGCGACGTGTAGTCGAGGTTGCGTGCGGCCTCGATCATGCTGGCCTTGGTCAGGCCGTCGTCGGAGGCGGCAGCCTGCTCGATCGTCGCGATCAGCATGTCGGCCATGGCCCAGCCCGCCGCCGTGACCGCGTCCGTCGACGAGGCGATGCCCTCGGTCTGCTTCTTGTACTCCTGAAGACCCTCGTCGTCCGCCGCGCCCGGATCGTTCGCGTTCTTGAGGAACAGCGGCACGACCGCGCCCTCGCCGGCCTCGCCGACCGCCGACCACTCCGCCTTGTTCGCGCAGTTGGCGGGCAGGATCACGAACTCGGGCTCGTAGCCGAGGCGCGCCATCGCGCCGTTGAGCGGAGCACACGTGCCCGTCAGGCCGACGTGGTAGACGACGTCGACCCCCGCCTCCTTGAGCTGCGTGGCCGCCACGGTCGGATCCGTGGCCGGGACCTCGATCGCGATCTCGACACCGGCCTCCTCGGCAACCTTGGTGAAGCTCTCGGCGTTGATCTCGCCGCTCGCGGTCTGGTTGACGGCCAGGCCGAGCGTAAAGT
>JAHEXN010000020.1 GCA_023252095.1 Actinomycetes bacterium
TCGCGCACGTTGAGGCCGGCGCCGTACAGCTTCGGCCGCTGCCCGTCGATCACGTTCGTGATCTGGCGCGGGATGAACTTCTCGACGTGCTGGAACGGCCCGTAGTTGTTCGAGCAGTTGCTGATCGTGGCCTGAACGCCGAACGAGCGCACCCAGGCGCGCACCAGCAGGTCGCTGCCAGCCTTGGTCGACGAGTACGGCGACGACGGGTTGTAGGGCGTGGACTCGCTGAACCGCTCGGGGTCGTCGAGCTCCAGGTCGCCGTAGACCTCGTCGGTCGAGATGTGGTGGAACCGTCGGCCGTGCTTCCGTGCCGCCTCGAGCAGCGTGTACGTGCCGATGATGTTGGTGTCGAGGAACGGCCGCGGGTTGTCGAGCGAGTTGTCGTTGTGCGACTCGGCCGCGTAGTGCACGACCGCGTCGACCTCACCCGTGAGGCGGTCGACGAGCTGGGCGTCGGTGATGTCGCCGTGCACGAACGCGAAGCGGTCCTCGGGCAGACCCTCCAGCGAGGAGCGGTTGCCGGCGTAGGTCAGGGCGTCGAGCACCGTGACGCGGTGGTCGGTGTGGTCGAGGACGTGGTGCACGAAGTTGGAGCCGATGAACCCGGCACCCCCCGTGACGAGCAGGTGGGCCATGGGTCACTTCCCCCGTTCGAGGATGGTCAGCAGGTACGAGCCGTACCCGGACTTGACGAGCTTCTCGGCCCGGACCCGCAGGTCTTCGTCGGAGAGGAAGTCCCGTCGCCAGGCGACCTCCTCCGGCACGCCGATGCGCAAGCCGGTGCGGCGCTCCATCGTGCGCACGTAGTCGGCGGCGTCGGTCATCTGGTCGAACGTGCCGGTGTCGAGCCAGGCCGTGCCACGCGGCAGCACCTCGACCTGCAGGCGTCCCTGGGCGAGGTAGGCGCGGTTGACGTCGGTGATCTCGTACTCCCCGCGGGGGGACGGCTCGAGGTTGCGGGCGATCTCGACGACGTCGTTGTCGTAGAAGTACAGGCCGGGAACGGCGTAGTTGCTCTTGGGCTCGGCCGGCTTCTCCTCGAGCGAGACCGCGGTGCCGGAGTCGTCGAACTCCACGACCCCGTAGGCCTCGGGATCGCTGACCCAGTACGCGAAGACGGCACCGCCGTCGAGGTCGGTGAAGCGCTGGAGCTGGCTGCCGAGGCCCGGTCCGTACAGAAGGTTGTCGCCCAGGGCGAGCGCGACCTTGTCGTCGCCGATGAAGTCGGCGCCGATCGTGAAGGCCTGCGCGAGGCCGTCGGGCGACTCCTGCTCGGCGTACGTCAACGTGATGCCGAACTGCGAGCCGTCGCCCAGGAGACGATGGAAGCCAGGGGCGTCATGGGGGGTCGTGATGATCAGGATCTCGTCGATCCCGGCCAGCATCAGCGTCGACAGCGGGTAGTAGACCATCGGCTTGTCGTAGACCGGCACGAGCTGCTTGGACACGCCCAGGGTGATCGGGTGCAGTCGCGTCCCCGAGCCACCAGCGAGAATGATGCCTTTCACGGACCCTTATCCTGCCATGGGGCCCGACCGCTCCCTGCCAACGGCAGTCCGCGACGCCCCCGGATGAGGAGTACGCCATGACGTGGGTCGAACTCGGTGCCGCCGTCGGCGTCGCCGCTGCGCTCCTCATCGTGCCCGGCCTGCCCACAGCGGCCGCCTCGGGCCTGCGTGGCGCGTGGATGCTCGGCGCGGCCGTCCCCCTGTCCGCGACGGTCCTGACGGTCGCGGCCGTCGTGGCCCCCCGACTGGGCCTGGACTGGTCCCTCGCGCCCGTCGCCCTCGTCGCCCTGGCCCTCGCGGCACTCGCGGGGGCCTGCCGTCTGGTGTTCCGTCGCTGGTGGGACCTCGGTCCGCTCCGCGTCGGCGCCGAGTGGGTCACCGCAGGAGCCGCTGGCCTGGCCGGAGCCGTCCTGCTGGTGCGCCTGGCCGGAGCCCTCGGCTCCCCGACGAACCTCTCCCAGACGTACGACGGCATCTTCCACCTGAGCGCCGTGCGCTGGGTCCTCGAGACGCACGACGCGTCCCCCGCCTCGGTCGCCGACGTCAACTCCGACACCTCGAGCTTCTACCCGGCGGGCTTCCACGGACTGGCCGCGCTGACGGTGCGGCTCACCGGCGTCGACCTGACGGTCGGCGTCAACGCGGCCTGGCTCGCCCTCGCGGCCGTCGCGTGGCCGATCGGGATCGTGCTGCTGACCCGGGCGCTGGCAGGTCACTCCCGTGTCGTGCTGCTGGCCGCCGGCGCGGTCGCCGCCGGGGTCCCGGCCTTCCCCGTGCTGCTGGCGAACTACGGCGTCCTCTACCCGCTCCTGGCCGGCTACGCCGTGCTGCCCGGTGCGATGGCGATGGCCGTCCGCGCCCTGGGAGTAGGTGCCGATGACGACCCTGGCGCCGGCCTGAAGCTGCCCTGGCTGCTGGTCACGGCGGCGTGCGTGCCGGGCGTCGCGCTGATGCATCCCACCGCTCTCGCGGCGCTGCTCGCGCTGCTGACGCCGTGGGTGCTGATCGCGGGTGCCGGGCTCGCGCGGCGCTCGGGCGGAGTCGTCCGGGTGCTCTGGATCGGGGCGTCCTTGGGTTGGGTCCTCGCGGTGGTGGCAGCGCTCCAGGTCCTGCGCCCCCCGCTGGACGCGCGCACCTGGCCGCCCACGGGCACCCTCGCCCAGGCGCTGGGTGAGCTCGCGACGGCGGCCGTCGAGCACGGCACGATCGCGCTCGTCGTCACGGTCCTGATGTGGACCGGAGGCGTCGCGCTCGTGCGGAGCCGTTCCCTGCCGATCGAGCGTCGACTCGCGATCCTGGCCGCCCCGGCGGTCGTCGTGGTGCTCTACCTGGTCGTCGCGGGCATCGGCAACCTCTGGCTCCGGAACTTCGTGACCGGCTCCTGGTACAACAACTCCCCCCGGGTCTCGGCCCTGCTGCCGATCGCGGTCGTCCCGCTGGCGGCGCTGGGCGTGGCCGAGATCTGGCGACGGCTGGGCGACCGCGGCCCGCTGCGCGAGATCATCGGCTCGACCGGCCGCCGCGGAACGGCCGTCGCCCTGGTCGGGCTCGTGGTCCTGACGGGTCTGCTTCAGGGCCGCGCGATGATGCGAGGCCTCGACGGGGTCGCGGTGGCGTTCGACGTGAGCGACGACTCGCGCCTGATGTCGACCGACGAGCGCACCCTGCTGGAACGGCTCGACGACGAGGTTCCGCCGGACGCCGTGATCGCCGGCAGCCCCTGGACCGGAACCACCCTGGCGTACCCGTTGGCGGATCGCCGGGTGCTGTACACGCACGTCCTGATGGACGTCACCCCCGACATGGAGCTCGTCACCGAGAAGCTGCGCCAGGCGAAGAAGGGTGACGCCGTGTGCGCGGCCGCCGAGCGTCTCGACGTGGAGTACCTGCTCGACTTCGGGACGTTGGAGGTGCACGACTCCGGCCCGCACCCCTACCCCGGGTTCCGGTCTCCGGCGACGTCAGGGGCGTTCGAGCTGGTCGACCGCGAGGGCTCGGCGAAGCTGTACCGCCTGACCGCGTGTGACTGAGTCCGAACACCGATCCAGGGCGATTGCTCGTCACATCCGCCACTTCTGCCACATACTGTGGCCATGATCTTCCCCACGTCCCGGGCCACCGGCATGTCGCGCGCCGCGATCGCCGTGCTGGTCGCCGCCTGGCTCGCCAGCTTCCTGGTCGGGACCGCGCGCCCCGCCGACGCCGCCGACCTGAGCCAGTTCAACCCGGGCAACATCATCTCCGACGGGGTGTTCTTCAACCCGTACACGATGACCGAGGCGGAGATCCAGACCTTCCTCAACGTGCGCGGCGGGCCCTGCGCGGCCGGCTCCACGTGCCTGAAGTCGTATGTCGACACGATGCCGGCCAAGGCCGCTGACTCCTTCTGCGGCGCCTACCCCGCCAGCGGGGCGGAGCCCGCGTCGCGCATCATCTACCGCGTCGCGAACGCGTGTGGCATCAATCCGCAGGTCCTCCTCGTGATGCTGCAGAAGGAGCAGGGACTCGTCACGTCCCGATCCCCGTCCGCCACGGCCTACCGGTCGGCCATGGGCTTCGGCTGCCCCGACACCGCGGCGTGCGACGTGAGCTTCTACGGATTCGCGAACCAGGTCTACAACGCGGCGCGCCAGTTCCAGGTCTACGCCAACAGCGGCCGCTTCACGTGGGTCAAGGTCGGCCAGTCCAACCAGATCCGCTACCACCCGAACGCCGCTTGCGGCACCGGCGCGGTGTTCATCGCGAACAAGGCGACCGCCGGTCTCTACTACTACACGCCGTACCAGCCGAACCAGACCGCGCTGAACGCCGGTTACGGCACGGGTGACGCGTGCTCCTCGTACGGCAACCGGAACTTCTACCAGTACTTCACGGACTGGTTCGGAGGCACGCAGAGCTCGGCCTCCCTGGTCCAGGTCCCCGGCCGTCCGGAGGTCTGGCTCACCGTCGGGTCGGCCAAGCACCACGTCCCGGACGGCACCGAGCTGAACGTCTTCGCCTCGCGTCTCGGATGGGTCCGACCGGCGGCCGCGTCGTACGTCGACTCGCTCGTGACGGCGGCGCCCGCGCGTCGCTACGTGCACGACCCGCGCACCGGCACGCTGTACCTGCTGCAGCCCGACGGCACGAAGCACCGATTCCCCGACGCCGCGACGATCTCGGCCTACGGCTACGACTTCGGCAGCTACGTCAACATCTCGGCGAACCAGGCCGACGCCTTCCCGACGGGTCCCGACGTCGGGACGTTCTTCCGCGTCGAGGACGCCCCCGAGGTGTACCTGCTCGCCGACGGTCGCAAGCGGTACGTGACCTCCCCGGCGGCCTACCTCGACGCGAGCGCTGGAAAGAACTCGTACGTCGCGAGCATGTCGGCGGCCGGTGCCGCCAAGGTCCCGGTGGGTCCGGCGCTCCTTCCCCGTCACTCGCTCGTGCGTGAGACCTCCGGTGGGAGCGTGTACCTGACCCTCGCCGACGGTGGTCTCCTCCACATCCCGTCCTTCGGGCTGGCGGCTGACGCCGGACGTCGGGACTACGTCGTGGTGCCGGACGGCACCCTGGCGAGCAGCCCGGTCCGCGAGGGCACGCTCTCGCCGTTCCTGCGCTGCGGCACCACGGTCTACCTCGTGGCCGGCGGCACGCTCCGCCCGGTCACGGGCACCGCAACGGGTGGCCTCACGCCGCTGCAGCTGCCCGAGGCAGCGTGCGCGGACATGCCGCGCTCGTCGTCGACCGTGGCGGCGCCGTTCTTGGTCCAGGTCCCGGGCCGCGGCGAGGTCTACGTCCTCGAGGCGCAGCAGCTCCACCACGTGCGTTCGTACGACCGGCTCCTGCAGCTGTCCGGCGGCGCTGCGCCACGGTTCGTGTCCTGGTCGTCCGAGACCGCGAACGGCGTGGGTGTCGGCGCGCCGGAGCTCGCGGCCGGCAGCTACGTGCAGTTCTCGGGCGAGGCCGAGGTGTACCAGGGTGACGGTCGCCAGATCCGTCACGTGACCTCGTACGACGCCCTCGTGCGATCCAATGGCGGACGCGTCCCGACGATCGAGCGCCTGCCGGTCGCGCAGAAGCCGTACTACACGGTCGGGTCTCCCATCTCCTGACGCGTCGGTGATGCTCTCGGGCACCGCCGGGCGTTGGTAGGGTCGCTGCATCATGGTCGATTCACGACGTGTGCTGGTCATCGTGCCGGCATGGAACGAGGAGCAGAACGTCGCCGCGACGGTGGGCGAGATTCTCGCGACCGTCGACTACGACGTCGTCGTCGTCGACGACGGATCGACCGACGAGACCGCCAACCGCGCCCGCGAGGCCGGGGCGATCGTGCTCGACCTGCCGTTCAACCTGGGCGTCGGCGGCGCGATGCGCGCGGGCTTCGTCTACGCACGGCGGCACGGCTACGACGTCGCGATCCAGGTCGACGCCGACGGCCAGCACAACCCGGCCGACATCGACCGTGTGCTCGCCGGGCTCGAGCACGCAGACATCTCGATCGGTGCGCGCTTCTCGGACGTCGGCGACTACCACGTCCGCGGACCGCGCTGGTGGGCCATGCGCTTCCTCTCGCGGGTGCTGAGCCGGCTCACCGGCACGCGGCTCACCGACGTCACGTCCGGCTTCCGGGCGGCCAACGCGCGTGCCATCAACCAGTACGTGCACTACTACCCCGCCGAGTACCTGGGCGACACGATCGACTCGCTCGTCGCGGCGATCCACGCGGGCCTGCGGGTCACGCAGGTCCCGGTCGCGATGCGGCAGCGGGTCCACGGCGTCCCGAGCCAGAACCCGGTCGGCGCCACGATCTACCTCGGTCGTTCGGTGTTCGCCCTCGGCCTGGCCCTGGTGCGTCGCCCGCGCGTGCAGCAGCTGGAGCGTGTCGCATGATGACCCTCGCGTCCGTCGGTCTCGGCCTCGCGCTGATCGGCAGTGTCCTGGCGCTGCTGCTGCGCCGGCAGCTGCGCGAGAAGTACGCCGTTCTCTGGATCGTGATCGGCCTCGCCGTCGTCATCGTCGGTGCCGTCCCGGGCCTGCTCGTCGGGCTCACCGACGTCGTCGGTGTCCAGGTGCCCTCGAACCTGCTCTTCGCGATGTCGATCGTGCTGCTGCTCGGCGTCGCGCTGCACCTGTCCTGGGAGCTCACGCGCTCCGAGGAGCAGATCCGCCGGCTGGCCGAGGAGACCGCCATCACCCGCGCCGAGATCGAGGCCATTCGCGCCCGACTCGACGCTGGACCGTCGAGCGGCCCCGACCCGTCGGCATGAACGATCCGGTCGTCGACGCGGTCATCTCCGCGTTCGAGCCCGACGCCGACCTCCTCGGTTGCGTGCGTGGCCTCCTGCCGCAGGTCCGCCGCCTCGTCGTGGTCGATGACGGGTCCCGGGATCCCTGGCCGTTCGAGCTGCCGGACGAGGTCCGGGTGATCCGCCTGGCCGAGAACAGCGGCATCGCGGCCGCGCTCAACCGCGGGGTCGAGGACTGCCTCGCGGCGGGTGCTGATGCCGTGCTGACGCTCGACCAGGACTCCGAGCTGCCCGAGGACGGCGTCGAGCGGCTCGTCGAGACGCTGCACGCGTCGGGCGAGCGCACCGCGTTCGCCGCGCCTGAGTACTTCGCGGGGGTGCGCCAGGTGCACCGCGTCGACGACCGGGGTCGTCTCGTCACGCGTCACACGATCCAGTCGGGCATGCTCGTGCCCGCCTCGACGTGGCACGAGGCCGGTCTCCTCCGCGAGGACCTCTTCATCGACCTCGTCGACACCGAGTTCGAGATGCGGTGCTCCTCGTTCGGCCTCGACGGTGTCGCCGCGCCCGGCCTGCACCTGGGCCACCGTCTCGGGACCCAGCAGCGACGCCACGGCTGGCTGGGTCGTCTCGGCATCGTCGGCATCTCGCAGCTGACCCTGAGCACGCCGTTCCGCTACTACTACCGCGTCCGCAACCGTGTCGTCGTCAACCGCGAGCGCCTGCCGGGCACCCGCGGCTGGCGCACCCGCGACACGCTGATCGAGGCGATCCACTTCGTCAACGTCCTGACCCTCGCCCGTCCGCGACGCTCCATGTGGCGGCTCATGTCGCGGGCCGTCCGTGACGGTCGAGCGGGGCGCACGGGCCGCATGCCGACCGAGCTGACCGCCGTGGCCCGCCAGGTCCGGTGGGCCGCCGACCCGATCGAGGACGACGGGTGAACCGGCCGACGATCAGCGTTGCGATCGCCACGTACAACGGAGCGGCGCACGTGCGCGAGCAGCTCACGTCGATCCTGGCGCAGCTCGGTCCCCGCGACGAGGTCGTCGTGGTCGACGACGCCAGCACCGACGACACGGTCGCCGTCGTGCAGGGACTCGGCGACCCGCGGGTCCGCGTCACGGCGCGCGACCACAACCTCGGCTACGTGCGTACCTTCGCGGAGGCCATGGCGCTCACGGCGGGCGACGTCGTGATGCTCTCGGACCAGGACGACGTGTGGGTCGAGGGACGGGTCGAGCGCCTCCTCGCGGGCCTCGAGCACACGGAGGTCGTGGCGTCGGACGTCGTGCTCCTGGGCGACGACGCCCCGCTGCTCTCGCCGTTTCGCCGCCGACCGTGGCGCCTCGCACCGTCGACCTCCGGCCAGACGCGCCGGAACGGCCTCCGGATGCTGGCCGGGCTGATGCCGTACTACGGCTGCGCGATGGCGGTCCGTCGTTCGGCGCTCGACCTCGTGCTGCCTCTCCCGCCGTGGCTGCACGAGTCGCACGACCTCTGGATCGCGACGGTTGGCAACGTCGCGGGACAGATGACGCACGTCGGCGGACCGACCGTGCGCCGCCGCATCCACGAGGCCAACGCGTCGTCCTCGCGTCCCCGGGGCGTCCGTGCTGCCCTGGGCTCCCGTTGGCTGCAGGTCAAGATGTGGCGGGAGGCCCGACGGCGGGCACGGGCCCGTGGTCGCGGCGCTTGACCCGTCGCATCACGGGACGTTCCACCAGGAGCCAGCTCACGGTGCCCAGCAGCACCGTGATCACGCCGCTCAGCAGGATCGAGGGCCACAGCTGGCCCGCCGTCGGGCCCACCAGCTCGGTGAGCTGCTGCACGGGCCACGCGTAGATGTAGACGCCGTACGACACGTCGTTGCGGGCCACGATCTTCGGCTGCGGGACGACGGTCGAGAGCCAGAGGATCCCGTAGGCGAGGAGGGGAGCCGTGGCCTGCGCTGTGCCGATCGGGCCGACCGCGATCAGCAGGACCGCCACGGGCAGGCTCAGCGCGCCGGGGATCGTCGCGATGCCGAACCGGTCCACGACGTAGTGGATCACCGCGCCACCGAGGAAGAAGGGCAGCAGCCGGGACAGCAGGGAGAGGTCCTCGTTGGCGCCGTAGCGCTGCAGGACGTCGACCTGCGCGTAGGCGATCACGCTGAGCGCGAAGGCAAGGGCCATCGGGAGGGGCGACCGGCGCACCAGGCCGAGCACCGCGAGCAGCCCGACCACGAGGTAGCAGCAGACCTCGTAGTACAGCGTCCACAGCGACCCGTTCCAGGCCTGCGGGTACGGCACCGTCGACAGGGTCGTGCCGATCGCGTACTGGTCGACGTGCAGGTCGAGGTTGGTCCAGATGTAGGAGAGCGGCGAGGGTGAGGTGCCGAGGTAGCCGTCGAGCGTGCCCTGCTCGACGAGTGCCGCGATCGGCCCGAAGACGACGGCCGTGACCACGAGGCAGACCACGAAGGCCGGCATGATGCGCGCGAGACGGTGGACGAGGTAGTCACCGAGACCGTGCGACAGGCGGCTCCGCGTGATGAGGAAACCGCTCACGACGAAGAAGCCGGCGACGGCCCAGCCACCGAGGTTCTCGTTCTTCCAGCCAGGGCCCGAACCCGTGCCCGTGATGTACCAGGCGTGGGCCACGAGGACTGCGGAGGCCAGCACGAGGCGGACCAGGTTCAGGCTGTTGGCGCGGTACGGGAACGGCGTGCCGCGCCAGAACCGGTTCACTTCAGGAGCTTCCGCGCGGCCATCTCGTCGAGGGAGCGCTGGTACGTGTCGGCCTCGACGGGCTCGGTCAGGACCCAGTCGACGAACTGACGCACGCCGTCGGCGAACGACGTCTGCGGCGTGAACCCGAGGACCTCGCGCAGTCGGGTCACGTCGGCGACGTTGTGCCGGATGTCGCCGAGCCGGTACTGCCCCGTGACGGTCGAGGGCACCTCGCGGCCGAAGGCCGAGAAGAGGGTGCCCACGACGTCGTTGACGGTCGTCGCCACACCGCTGCCGACGTTGAGGGTCGCGCCAGCCGCCGCGGGAACCGTGGCCGCGAGGAACGTCGCCTCGACGACGTCGTCGATGTAGACGAAGTCGCGGCTCTCGAGACCGTCCTCGAAGATGTTGATGGACTGGCCCTGGCGGATGAGCGTCGAGAAGATCGACAGGATCCCGGTGTACGGGTTCTTGAGCGACTGACCGGGACCGTAGACGTTCTGGTACCGCAGCGAGACGGCCTCGATCCCGAGCGTGGGAGCCACCGTGGTGATGAGCTGCTCCTGCACCTGCTTCGTGATGCCGTAGACCGAGGAGGGGTGGATCTTCGCGTCCTCGTCGGTGGGCACGAGCGTCAGCGGGCCAGAGTCGGGCCACGTGACCTCGAACCGGCCGGCGGCCATGTCCTCGTCGGACCGGTGCGACGGGTGCACGATGCGGCCGTCGTCGGTGCGGTAGGAGCCCTCGCCGTAGATCGACCGTGACGAGGCGACCACGATGCGCGAGACCCCGTGCTCGGAGTTGGCCAGCAGGTCGAGCAGCTTCGCGGTGCCGCCGACGTTCTGCTCGACGTACCGGTCGATCTCGTACATCGACTGCCCTGTGCCGGTCTCGGCGGCGAGGTGCACGACGACGTCGACGCCGTCCAGCACACCTTCAATGTCCTCGCGCGACGAGACCGATCCCTGCACGACCGTCGCGTGCTCACGTGCGAGGCGCAGCGAGGGCGACGTCGTGTCGGGATCGTCGCCGTGGACCTGCGGGATGAGCGAGTCCAGGATCACGACCTGATCGCCGTTCTCCGCGAATCGTCGCGCCAGGCGCGAGCCGATGAAGCCGGCTCCGCCGGTGATGAGGACCTGGTGGGGCATCGCTGCACTTCCGTCGGGGATCTCGGTCACACGAGCCTGGCGGCTCGGCCCCCGAGTCTACCGATGGCGGCTCGGAGGGCGGTCCTCACGGCACAGGACCGAAGCTGTGGCGCGCGAGCGACCGGAGCCCGGCGCGGTCGCGCAGCCGCAGGGCGGCTGGCAGCTCGGACAGGGCGTTGAGCCGCGACGTGGTGTGCCACCGCGCCGCCCGGGAGGCGCGGGTCCAGCCGAGGCGCCGCATCTGGTCGCGCATCTCGGCGAACAGGACGCGCTCCTGGGCGAACTTGGTGCCGTCGGGGCCCGTGACGGCCGAGACGCTGCCGGCGTGGCGGCGGTACTCGAAGACGGGTCGGTCGTCGAGGACGAGGGTTCCGCCGGACATCACGATGTCGAGGATCATGGCGAGGTCCTGGACGACATCGAGGTCGGCCCGGAACTCGCGACGCTGCAGCTCCGAGACGCGCCAGCAGAGGGACGGGAAGTACGTCCAGTTGGCCCGCAGCAGGCTCCGGGCGAGATCGCGTCCCCCCAGCTCGACGGGCCCCTCGGTCGCGGGCTGGTACCAACCCTTGACCCGGTCGGCCAGGGGCAGGTGCACCGTTCCGGCGTCGTCGATGACCCGCACGCCCGGCTGAATGATCGCGCCCTGGGGGTGCTGCTCGATGAGCTCGTGGACGCGTCGGACGTAACCCGGCAGCATGATGTCGTCGCAGCCCATGATGACCGCGAACTCCGTCTGCATCATCCCGACGCACTTGCGGTAGTTCAGGCTGGGACGGAGGTTGACCTCGTTGCGGTGGTACTCGACCCGCGGGTCGTCGATCGCCCGGGCCCACTCGCCGGCCGACAGGTCGGGGTAGACGTCGTCGACGATGACGAGACGCCAGCGGTCGTCGTCCTGCGCGAGCACGCTGCGGACGGCTGCCTGGAAGTGATCGATCCGCCCGTAGAACGGCATCATGATGTCGATGGTCACGTGGGTCCCTCGCGTTTGACGGGCGACCATCGTCGCACGGAACGCAGAAGCCCCCGCCGAGACGGGGGCCTGGGGGACGGGGGTGCGGGAGGACACCTGCGTCCCGGTCCGGGCCGGACGGGGGAGGTCGTCGGTGGCGCGGACTTCGGGGCGACGGCGGAGCCGTCACCTCATCGTGGCACCCGCGACGTCCGGTGCGCATCGGCCGGAAGTCGTCACTTCGTGTGACGAAGGTCCTGCGTGAGTTACCTCCGGTGCTTCATGATTGACCCTGGAGTCCGTCACGATGGAGGCATGGACATGGCACCGGTGCGGGTCTTCCTGCTCGACGACCACGAAGTGGTGCGTCACGGGCTGCGAGGACTTCTGGAGGGTGCGGGTCTCGACGTCGTCGGCGACGCCGGCACCGCCGCCGAGGCCGTCCCGGCGATCCTGCGGCTCAAGCCCGATGTCGCGGTGCTCGACGGGCGCCTCCCCGACGGCTCGGGCATCGACGTCTGCCGCGACGTGCGGTCCGCCGACCCCTCGATCAAGGTCCTGATCCTGACCTCGTACGACGATGACGACGCCCTGTTCGCCGCGATCATCGCCGGTGCCGCGGGGTACGTGCTCAAGCAGGTGCGGGGCAACGACCTGGTCGACGCGGTCCGCCGGGTCTCGGCCGGGCAGTCGTTGCTCGACCCGGCCATCACGATGCAGGTGCTGGAACGCATCCGCAACGGTCACGGTGACGATCCGCTCGCGCGGCTCACGGCGCAGGAGCGGCGCATCCTCGACCTGATCGGCGAGGGCATGACGAACCGTCAGATCGCCGAGGCCATGAGCCTGGCGGAGAAGACCGTCAAGAACTACGTGTCCCAGCTCCTGGCCAAGCTCGGCCTCGAGCGGCGCACGCAGGCCGCGGTCCTCGCCGCGACGCACAAGCGTCCCTGACCTGATCCGCGCCTGGCCCGGTCGGGAGCCTGTTTCCGGGCCGATATCCTTCTCGGCATGGACCACAACGCCCGGCTCGCCGAGGCCGACCCCCAGATTGCCGCACTGCTCGACGCCGAGCTCCGTCGCCAGCAGACGACCCTCGAGATGATCGCCTCGGAGAACTTCGCGCCGGTCGCGGCGATCGAGGCCCAGGGCAGCGTCCTGACGAACAAGTACGCCGAGGGCTACCCCGGCGCCCGCTACTACGGCGGATGCGAGGTCGTCGACGAGGTCGAGCAGATCGCGATCGACCGCCTCAAGCAGATCTTCGACGCCGAGTACGCCAACGTCCAGCCGCACTCCGGCGCCACGGCCAACGCCGCGGTGCTCCACGCGATCGCTCGCCACGGCGACACGATCCTGGGGCTCGACCTGGCCAACGGCGGCCACCTGACGCACGGCATGAAGATCAACTTCTCCGGCCGGCTCTACGAGGTCGCGGCCTACCACGTCGACGAGAACGGCCTGGTCGACATGGAGGAGGTCCGGGCGCTCGCCCTGGAGCGTCGTCCGAAGGTCGTCATCGCGGGCTGGTCGGCGTACCCGCGCCAGCTCGACTTCGCGAAGTTCCGCGAGATCGCCGATGAGGTCGGCGCCTACCTGTGGGTCGACATGGCGCACTTCGCCGGTCTCGTCGCGGCCGGCCTGCACCCCAGCCCGCTGCCGCACGCGCACGTCGTGTCGACCACGACGCACAAGACGCTCGGTGGGCCCCGCGGCGGTGCGATCCTCTCGAACGACCTGGACGTCGCCAAGAAGCTGCAGTCGGCGGTGTTCCCGGGCCAGCAGGGCGGCCCGCTCATGCACGTCATCGCGGCCAAGGCGGTTGCGTTCAAGATGGCCCTGGAGCCAGGCTTCACGGAGCGCCAGGAGCGCACGATCGAGGGCGCCAAGCTCCTGGCCGAGCGCCTGACCCAGCCCGACGTGGCCGAGGCGGGTGTCGCCGTGCTGTCCGGCGGTACCGACGTCCACCTCGTGCTGGTCGACCTGCGCCACTCCGAGCTCGACGGCCAGCAGGCCGAGGACCGGCTTCACGAGGTCGGCATCACGGTCAACCGCAACGCGGTGCCGAACGACCCGCGTCCGCCGAAGGTCACCTCCGGCCTGCGGATCGGTACTCCGGCGCTCGCGACGCGTGGCTTCGCGGACGAGGAGTTCACCGAGGTCGCCGACGTCATCGCGGAGGCCCTCAAGCCCGGGGCCGACGTCGACTCGCTGCGCAAGCGCACCGCCGCGCTGGCCGAGCGCTTCCCGCTGTACCCCGACATCGCGCCCTACGCCTGACCTGTGGCTCGCGACGGCACGCTGCGCCTGTGGCTGCGGCCCCCCATGTGGGGGCTGCACGCCCTGGCGGTGATCGCCGCGACGATCTGCCTCATCGGTGGCACGTGGCAGCTCGGCACGTACGACCAGCGCCAGGAGAACGAGCGGGCCGACCGGCAGGAGGTGCCGACGGTCCCGATCGCCGAGGTCTGGTCGCCGGACCAGCCCTTCCTCGACACCATGAACCACCGTCCGGTCACGGTCACAGGGGTCTTCGGTCCGGCCGACCAGCAGCACTGGGTCTCAGGTCGCACGCAGGGTGACGTCGACGGCTACTGGCTGCTGACCCCGCTCGAGCTCGCGGCCGATCCCGGCACCGCGATGCTCGTGGTGCGCGGCTTCAGTCCCGACGCCGGGAAGCTCCCGGAGCCGCCTGCGGGCGAGCAGACCCTGCGCGTCGTGCTGGAGCCCGGTGAGGCAGTCGACCCGCTGGACGCCAGCGCGGGTGCCGAGTCCGAGGTCATCGCCACGATCCGGGTGCCTGCCCTCGTCAACGAGCTGCCCTACGCGCTGTTCCCCGGCTTCGGCATCAGCACCACGGCGGACGTCGCCGGCGGGCTGCAGCTCGCCGAGGTCCCGCAGCCCGAGGTCTCCTGGACGGTCGGCATGCGCAACCTCGCCTACTCGCTGCAGTGGTGGGTCTTCGGGGTGTTCGCGCTGTTCATGTGGTGGCGCATGGGCCTCGACCTGGTCGCGTCCGAGCGGGCCCGTCGGCAGGCTCCGGAGCCTGAGCCCTCGGTGCGGGTCGATAGCCTGACCCCGTGAGCGACTCCTCTCCCACCCCGTCGGCGCAGTCCTCGTCGGCCGAGACCCCCGGCATCCTGCGCGCCTACCAGGTCATCGCGACGGTGGTCGGCGTCAACCTGATCTTCGTCATCACCGCAGCCGTGGCCCAGCGCGCGACTGACCAGACGTCGTGGTGGAACCTCAACGACGACCTGATCTCAACGATCGACACCGTGCACGGCTTCCTGTTCATGGCGCTGCTGATCCTCATCGCGGTCATCGCGAGCCGGTTCCGCTGGGCGCCCCCGCTGACCATCACGACGATGCTGCTCGCCACGATTCCGTTCGTGAGCTTCTGGGCCGAGCGCCGCACGACCCGCGTCGTGCAGGGCCGGGCCGCGACCGCCGCCTCCGCGGGCTGAGGTGTGAGTGCGCCCTGGCGCGAGCCTCGAGGCCACCGTGCGCCTGACCGCCCGGCCTGCCATCGGACAAGCGGCCACGGACCGAGCGGCGTGGCCCGGGCGGTGAGTCAGCAACCTTCTGACACGGGGATGAGGTTGTCAGCTCACCGCGACTGACCGGGAGCGGTGACCCAGCAACGTGACGCGGCGGTGAAGGGTTGGCTACTCACCGCCCCACCCTTCCGCCGCGGTCCGTGGCCGCTTGTCCCTCACCACGGACCACGATCAGTCGACGACGGTCAGCGAGAAGGATCACCGACCCTGGAAGGTCGCCTTGCCGGGGCCGTCGACCAGGAACGAGAGCATGCCGTTCCGCAGGTCCTGGGTCTCGAACAGGTCCGCGGCGATGTCGGTCGTGTAGGAGTTGGCCTCCGCCACGCCGCCGCACTCGTAGTGGCGCAGGATCTGCTTCGCGGCGCCGAAGGCCATCGTGGGTCCGACCGCGAGGTGATGCGCGAACGCCAGCACCGCGGCGTCGAAGTCGTCGTCCTCGATGACGCGGTTGACGACGTTCCAGCGCTCGAGCGTCGCGGCGTCGTAGAGATCGCCCGTGAAGACGAACTCCTTGGCCCGGGCCACGCCGGCCCGGGAGGCGAACCGCTGCGTGCCACCCATCGTCGGCGTCAGCCCGATGACGCGTTCGACGAGTCCGAACTTCGCCTTCGGGGTGGCGAGGAGGATGTCGCACGCGAGCGCGACCTCGAGGGCCCACGTGAGGGTCAGCGCGTGGGCGGCGAAGATCGTGGGGATCTCGAGCGCGGCGACGCGCTCGGGCAGCTCCATCATGCGGTCGTAGAGGGCCTTGGTGTCGTCGCGCGTCGTGCGGGCGTTGAACTCGGCGACGTCGACGCCACCCGAGACGAGCTTGCCCTCGGCGCGCACGACGAGCACCCGCGGAAGGTCGGCCTCGATCGCGTCGAGCGCGGTGTCGAACTGCTCGTGCAGGTCGAGCGAGTACAGGTTGACGCCGCCGTCGGTGAACGTCAGCACGGCCACGCCACCCTCGCGGGTGACTTCCACGGTCATGACGCAACCGCCGGGTCGTAGACGCCACCGGAGTCGGCGGTGGCCAGGCGGAGCACGACGACGGCGAGCGCGGCGCCGAGCAGGAGCACCAGGGCGCGGCGCGGACGAAGGAACCTCATGCAGCCAACCTATCCGTCATCGGCCCGGCGACACGTCAGTGATTGGAGTGACGTGGGAGAATGGCCGCGTACTTCCCCCCCGAAAGGACACACGTGGCCGCCCAGCTGATCGCGACCCTGCACACCAACCTCGGCGACGTCCCCGTCGAGCTCTTCGCGAACCATGCCCCGGCGACGGTCGAGAACTTCGTGGGCCTCGCCGAAGGCACCAAGGAGTGGGTCGACCCCAACTCCGGATCGGTCAGCACCGAGCCCTTCTACGACGGCCTCGCGTTCCACCGCATCATCTCGGGCTTCATGATCCAGGGCGGGTGCCCGCTCGGCACCGGCACCGGCGGCCCGGGCTACACCTTCGGTGACGAGTTCCACCCCGAGAAGCAGTTCGACCGTCCCTACCTGCTGGCGATGGCGAACGCCGGGCCCGGCACCAACGGCTCGCAGTTCTTCATCACGGTCGGACCTGCCCCGTGGCTCAACCGCAAGCACACGATCTTCGGTGAGGTGACCGACCCCGAGGGCCGCAAGATCGTCGACGCGATCGCTGCGGTCCGCACCGACGGCTTCGACCGTCCGCTCGAGGCCGTCACGATCGACAAGGTCAGCATCACCCGCGCGTGATCGAGACTCCCTTTCGTGAGCGCTGAGTCCGTCTGCTACCGGCACCCGGACCGGGAGGCCTACATCTCGTGCCAACGGTGCGAGCGGCCGATCTGTCCGGAGTGCATGCGTGACGCCTCGGTCGGCTTCCAGTGCCCGGAGTGCCTCGCGAAGGGCGCGAAGTCGGTCCGGCAGCCCCGCACGGTGGCCGGCGGGGCGCTGCCCGGAAACCCGGGCGCGGCCACGCTGACCCTGATCGGCATCAACGCCGTCGTGTACGTCGTGTCGTTGATCCTGCAGGAGCTCGGCCGCACCGGACTCGACGTGTGGGGGGCCATCGTCGGTGGCCCGGTCCTCTACGACGGGCAGCTCGTCGAGGGCATCGCCGGTGGTGAGTACTGGCGCCTGCTGACCTCGGCCTTCCTGCACGCGGGACTGCTGCACCTGCTGTTCAACATGATCGGTCTGTACCTCTTCGGGCCGTTCCTCGAGAAGCTCCTGGGCACGACCCGGTTCGTCGTGTTCTACCTGGCCGCAGCGGTGTTCTCGGGGGCTGTGGTGTTCGCCCTGACGGCGCCCAACGTCCCGACCGTCGGAGCCTCCGGGGCCGTCTTCGCCCTGTTCGGCCTCGGGCTCGTGGTGCTGCTCAAGGCGGGCCAGGAGGTGCGCGGGCTCGTCGCAATCCTCGCGATCAACGCCTTCCTGAGCCTGCGCGATGGCATCAGCTGGCAGGGCCATCTTGGCGGCTTCATCGCCGGCGTCCTGTTCGGCTTGGCCATCAGCTTCGCCCCGCGCGGCAAGGGCGCCCTGGCGCAGACGGTCGGCGCGATCGTGCTCGTGGCCCTGGCCGTGGCCATCACCGCCGTCCGCTCCCTCGCCCTCAACGGATAGTTGTCCACAGGCTTGTCCCCACACTGTGGAGAGTTACACCCATGTAAGTCCCCCACCCGCGGGCGGATCGACTCACACGAGCGCCAACCACCCGCAGCAACCACAGGCCGAGGCGAAGCCGAGGCTAGAGTTCCGGACGAAGTCCGGCACGGCGAGGAACGAGCCGTGGGTACGGCGACGAAGGAGCCGGACTTATTCCCACTTGGTCGCGAACCCGAAGGCCGCGACGATGAAGCCCATGCCGATCACGAGGTTCCAGTTGCCGAGGTCGGTGATGACCGGCAGCTCCACGTCGGTGTTGGAGATCGTGTAGAACGTCACGATCCACAGCAGGCCGACGAGGGCACAGGCGATCATGAGGTGCGGCGCGTAGCGCCATCCGAGCGAGGCGCCGGGCTCCGGCTCGGGGGCCGTGCTCGAGGCGACGAAGGAGGCCGCGAGCACGAGCACACCCGCGATGGCCCAGTTCCAGTTGCCGAGGTCCGACACGAACGTCGGGGTCTCCGGGCCGGGCAGGTTGGTGTCGAGCTTGTAGAACAGCCAGGTCACGAACCAGCCGAGGCCGAGCACGCCGAGGACGATCGCGGCCGGGTGCCACCAGCCGCCACGGATACGGGCCTTCGACGGGGACTTGCTCACGGGACACCTCGGTCTTGGTGGACGTTCGACGGGTGGCAGCCGGGCTCCGGCGCCTCCGCTAGCGTAGTCGTGACGGTGCACACCCTGCTGCAGGGGCACGCGAGGGAGGGACGGCAATGATCGGAGCGACGCGGTCGCGCGCGTGGCGCGTCGGGGCCCTCTGCGTCAGCGTCGTGGCCGGCTATGCCTTCGTTTCGAGCGCCGTGACCTCGCAGGGCTCGGACCTACGGCCCGCCGGCGGCGACATCGCGACGCTGCTCCAGGACCGTGCTCGCGAGGTCGAGCTCAAGCGCGCCTCGGCGTCGGCACTGGAGAGCGAGATCGCCGGGTTGTCGGCCGCCGTCGGTGCACCCGAGCTCGACCAGCTGCTCGCCGCGGGCGAGGTCGCGGCCACCGATGCCGGGGTCGTCGAGGTCGCCGGAGCGGGTCTACGCATCACGCTCACCGACGCGCCCCGCTCGGCCGACGATGCCGCGACCGACCCCAATCAGCTCGTCGTGCATCAGCAGGACATCCAGGGATTCGTCAACGCGATGTGGGCCGGTGGCGCGCGCGCGGTCACGCTCCAGGGCCAGCGCCTCGTCTCGACGTCGGGCATCAAGTGCGTCGGCAGCACGGTCGTGGTCGACGGCGTCCCCTACTCGCCGCCGTACGTCATCGAGGCGATCGGCACGACGTCGCGCCTGCAGAACGCTCTCGACGAGTCCTCGCAGGTCGAGGTCTACCGCGAGTACGTGCGCAAGTTCAGCCTCGGGCTGCAGACCGAGGTCGACAGCACCCTCACGGCGCCGGCGTACACCGGCCGGGTCGACCTGCGCCACGCCGAGGTGCCTGCGAAGGGCTGACCGCCCGTGGGCGGTCAGCCTCCGCGGGTCATCCGGCGTCGGTGTCGGTACCGGGGTCGCCGACGGCCGCAGCCACGGTCAGCGCGATCGCGGAGTCCGGCGACACTCGTGTCCCGGCGTCGAGCGACTGCTCGAGCACGGTGCCCGGTGTCTCGGCGATCTCGGCCCGGCTCTGCTGGGCGATCTTCGCCGGGTCGAAACCAGCCTGCGTGAGCGCGGTGATGGCGGCGTTGACGTCCATGCCGGTCACGTCAGGCACCTGGATCTGGCCCTTCGAGACGATCAGGGTGACGCTCTGGCCCGGATCGAGCATCGTGCCGGCGGGCGGGTTCGACTGGATGACCGTGCCGGCCTCGCGCGAGTCGTTGCGGTCCTCGCGCGTGACCTGCAGCCCCAGTGCCTCGAGATTCATGGCGGCCTGGTCGTACGAGAGATCCTTGACGTCGGGGACCTCGACCGGTTCGGGGCCTGTGCTGACGATCAGCGTGATCTCGGTGCCTTCGTCGACCTCGGTGCCGACGTCGGGGTCGGTGCCGATGACGCTGCCCTCGGGGACATTGGCGTCGGCCCGACTCTGGGTCTCGGCGGCCACCGTCAGCTTGGCCTCGGTGAGACGGCCGGTGGCCGCCTCGACGGTCTGTCCCGCGACGTCGGGGACCTCGACGGTGGGCGTGGCCGGCGGCTCCGGCTCGGTGAGCTTCCAGATGCCGAAGCCCGCGCCGATCAGCAGCAGCACGACCAGGGCGCCGATGGCCCACCACTTGCCCTTGCCTCCGGACTCGTCCTCGTCGACGGCCCGCCGGGCACCTGGCTCCCGCGGAGGAGCAGCGACGGCCGGCGCGACCTGGGTCGCGGCGGCTGCGGGGACCGTGGTGGTCGGGGCGTCCACGCGCTGGCCAGCCACGGCCCGCTCGATGTCGCGGCGCATGTCGCCGGCTGACTGGTAGCGGTCGTCGACGCGCTTCGCGAGCGACTTGGCGACGATGTGGTCGATCGACATCGAGACGTCGGGGTTGAGCTGGGACGGCGCCTTGGCCTCCTCGCGCACGTGCTGGTAGGCGACCGACACGGGGCTGTCGCCCACGAACGGCGGACGACCCGTGAGCAGCTCGTAGAGCAGGCAGCCCGTGGAGTAGATGTCGCTGCGGGCGTCGACGGCCTCGCCGCGGGCCTGCTCGGGCGAGAGGTACTGCGCCGTG
>JAHEXN010000021.1 GCA_023252095.1 Actinomycetes bacterium
TCCTTTCCTACAGATGAGACCCCGAGGGGGTCCCGATGGGTGATCGGGGCGGTTCAGCCCTCGGTGGTCGCGTCGTCGGTCGCGGCCTCGGGGGCCGTCTCCTCCGTCGCAGGGGTGGTGTCGGCGTCCTCCGCAGGTGCGGCGGCAGCCTCGGCCGGGCTCTCCTCGGCCTTCTTCGCCTCGAGGGCCGCCACGAGGCGGGCCGTCTGGGCGAGCGGGGCGGCGAAGAGCGAGACTGCGTTCTGCAGGCTGCCCTTCATCGCGCCGGCCATCTTCGCGAGGAGGACCTCGCGCGACTCGAGGTCGGCCAGCTTCTTGATCTCGTCAGCGCTGAGCTGCTTCCCGTCGAGGAAGCCGCCCTTGATGACGAGATGGGTGTTCACCTTCGCGAAGTCACGCAGACCCTTGGCCGTCTCGACCGGATCGCCCGAGATGAAGGCGATGGCGGTCGGACCGGTGAGGAGGGCGTCATCGATGTCGATGCCGGCCTCCTTGGCCGCGATCTTGGTCAGCGTGTTCTTGGCGACGGCATAGCTCGCCGTCTCACCGAGGATGCGCCGCAGTTCCTGCAGCTGCTTGACGGTGAGACCGCGGTACTCGGTGAGCACAGCGCCGTTGGACTCTCGGAAGTTCTCCGCGAGCTCAGCGACCGCTGCAGCCTTGTCCGGGCGTGCCATGGGTCTCCTTCCAGCACATGTCAGTGCCGAGGACCAGGCGAAGGGCCACGAAAAAGCGCCCCGTGCAGGGCACGGAGCGCATGGAAGCATGAACTCTGAACCTGCGTGGGCCGCCACCAGGATCGCTCCTGGGGCACTTCGGGCGATCCGGGTGGATCACCGACCGACGGTCTTCGGCGGTGCCACTCTACGCGCGTGGCGTCCCGCGGCCAAATCGGCGTCAGAGGCCGAAGGCCGAGCCGTCCGTGACCTGATCGGCCGGGGGTGCCGCGATCTCCACCGGATCGCCCCAGGCGGTGTAGTCGATCACGACCTCAGCGCCCGCGAGCGACGTCGTGACCCGGCGCGGCAGGTCGTCCGGCCCGAGCAGCATCGTGACCTCGATCGAGGCCGGCAGCTCACCTCCGGCCAGGGCGAGCTGATCGGGAGTCAGGACCTTCGACGGGTCGAGTGTCAGGACGTACGCCGTTGTCGCGACACCGTCGACCTCGGTGGCGCCGTCGCCGACCGCGAAGTCGGTCAGGGCCGACTCGAAGAGGGTGAGCTGCGTGGCGGGGTTGGCCTGGTCCAGCAGGCCCTTGAAGGTCTGGCCGAACGTGCCACCACTGTCGGGGTCGACCCGCAGGAACATGCCGCCGGAGAACTGGCCGAGGTTGACGTAGTACGTGCCGTCGACCAGGACGACCTCGTTGCCGTTGAGCGAGACCGCGAGCGACGTGGCGGCCGTGTCAGCACCGACGACGACGTCACCCTCGCCGCTGGCGCCGGCGGCACCGAAGTCGAGATCCACGTGGACCGAACCCGACTCGAGCATCGCGGCCGAGACGGTCGATGCGAAGTCCTCCTGGGTCAGGGCGCCGCCCGCGGGATCGTCCGTGCCGTCGTCGCTGCTCGCGGCGGTGGGGTCGGGCTTCGGATCGTCCTCACCGCTGCAGGCGGCGAGCGCCAGACCGGCCGTCAGTGCGAGAGCCGCAGCCGCGGCACGGGTCCGGAGTCGGGTCGACATGGGATCCAGCATAGGAGCGCCGGTGCCGCCGGGCGTGCACCACCCTCGGGCGGTGAGTAGTCCACCTTCCGCGAGCGGGACGGTGTCTCAGCCACCTGTGAAGGGAGCCGAACGGTGGACGAGCCACCGCCCGCCCAGACGCACGAGGGCCCGGCGCCGCAGGTGCGGTGCCGGGCCCTCGTGGACGATCTGGAGGCTCAGGCCTCGGTGTCGCTCGCGACGTTGCGGGTGCGCGAGGGGTCGACGCCGATGCCGGGGCCGTTGGTCGTGGAGATCGTGACCTTCTTGACGTAGCGGCCCTTCGAGCTGGACGGCTTGAGGCGCAGGATCTCCTCGAGCGCGGCGCCGTAGTTCTCGGCGAGCTGCTCGGCGGAGAACGACGCCTTGCCGATCACGAAGTGCAGGTTGGCGTGGCGATCGACGCGGAACTCGATCTTGCCGCCCTTGATGTCGCCGACGGCCTTGGCGACATCGGTCGTGACGGTGCCGGTCTTGGGGTTCGGCATGAGGTTGCGCGGGCCGAGGACGCGGCCGAGGCGACCGACCTTGCCCATCATGTCGGGCGTCGCGACGACGGCGTCGAAGTCGAGCCAGCCCTCGTTGATCTTGTCGACGAGCTCGTCGGCGCCGACGTGGTCGGCACCGGCCTCACGGGCGGCGTCGGCGTTGGCGCCGGTGGCGAAGACCAGGACCCGGGCGGTCTTGCCGGTGCCGTGCGGGAGGATGACGGTGCCGCGCACCATCTGGTCGGCCTTGCGCGGGTCGACACCGAGGCGGACGGCGACGTCCACGGTGGAGTCGTACTTCGTGCTGCCGGACTCCTTGGCGAGGGTGGTCGCCTGCAGAGGGGTGTGGAGCGTGTCCTTGTCGAACTTGTCGGCGACCGCGCGGTACGCCTTGCTGTGTTGTGCCATGGCTTCTTTCCTTGGTGTGCCAGGTGTGGTGCGGGCCCAGCGGGCCCTCCCACGTACTTCTGGGGTGGTGGTGACTAGCCCTCGACCGTGATGCCCATGGAGCGGGCGGTGCCCTCGACGATCTTGGCCGCGGCCTCGATGTCGTTGGCGTTCAGGTCGGGGAGCTTGGTCGTGGCGATCTCACGGACCTGGGCGGCGGAGATCTTGCCGACCTTGTCGGTGTGCGGCGTGGCCGAGCCCTTGGCGAGCCCGGCAGCCTTCTTGATCAGCTCGGCCGCCGGCGGCGTCTTGGTGACGAACGTGAACGAACGGTCCTCGTAGATCGTGATCTCGACGGGGATGACGTTGCCGCGCATGGACTCCGTGGCGGCGTTGTACGCCTTGCAGAACTCCATGATGTTGACGCCGGTCGGGCCGAGCGCGGTGCCGACGGGCGGCGCAGGGTTGGCCTGGCCGGCCTGCAGCTGCACCTTGACGACAGCGGTGACCTTCTTCTTGGGAGGCATGTTTTCGGGTCCTTGTTGATTCGGGGTGGTGCGAGGACGAGCGGAGCGCTCAGACCTTCTGGATCTGGGTGAAGCTCAGCTCGACCGGGGTCTCGCGACCGAAGATCTCGACCAGCGCCTTGACGCGCTGGGCGTCGACGTTGATCTCGGTGATGGTCGCGTGCAGCGTGGCGAACGGACCGTCGACGACCATGACGGAGTCACCCGTCTGGAAGTCCGCGAACTCGACCTTGGGGGCCTTCGTGGGCTGCTTGTCGGAGGCGTCGTCGGACGCCGTGGCGGCGACCTCGGCCTCCACCGCCGGGGCGAGCATCTGCTCGACCTCGGCGAGGCTCAGCGGGACCGGCTGGTGGGCGTTGCCCACGAAGCCGGTGACCGACGGTGTGTGGCGGACGACGCCCCACGACTCGTCGGTGAGGTCCATGCGGACCAGGACGTAGCCGGGAAGGACGGTGCGCTTGACGAGCTTGCGCTGACCGTTCTTGATCTCGGCGACCTCCTCGGTGGGCACGACGACCTCGAAGATGTCGTCCTCGGCGTTGAGCGAGGTGATGCGGTTCTCGATGTTGGCCTTGACCCGCTTCTCCATGCCCGAGTACGTGTGCACCACGTACCAGTCGCCGACCTGGCTGTAGAGGCGGTCGCGGAACTCCTGGAGCGGGTCGGACGGAGCCTCGGGCTCGTCGGCGACGGCGTCGTCGGACTCGACCTCGTCGGTCACGTCGTCGGCCGAGGCGTCGTCGCCCTCGGCGACGGCGTCGTCGGCGGTGTCGGCCTCGTCGGCGGCAGCGTCGTCCGCGGTCTCGGCGGTCGGTGCCTCGGTGTCGACCTCGGGGACGTCGTGCTCCTGCACGTCGCCCGTCGTCTCTTCGTAGCTCTCACTCACGTGAATTCTCGTCCTAACCGAAGATCTTGAACATCAGCTGACCGAACCCGAAGTCGAGTCCAGCCACGATCGCCATCATCACGAGCACGAACACGAGCACGACGACGAAGTACTGCGCGACCATGGGCCGCGTGGGCCACACGACCTTGCGCAGCTCGGCGATCACCTGGCGGATGAAGGTCGCCGGTGAGGTACGGGCCTGCGCGGTGGGCGTCCGGCCGTCCTTGTCGCGATCGCTCACGATGCTCCTTCGTCAGTGGTCATGTGGGGGCTCGGGATGGGGATCCGGTGGCACCGGCGGTGCCACCGTGACGGGCGAACCAGCGTCCGTCTCTTGTTTTCGTACGTGTTCCACGATGCGTGCTGCGTCGTGCGTACTGGGCACGGCACGAGGGACTTGAACCCCCAACCTTCGGTTTTGGAGACCGATGCTCTGCCAGTTGAGCTAGTGCCGTTCGGCGTGGCCTCGCGCCGCGCCGCCTGCGCGCGGGCATGACGAAACGATGTGAGATCTCACCGGAGGCCCCAGTGTACGGGGTGGCCGCGTCCGGGGTCGAATCGAGTCCGGACGTACCTCGGGCCCGGTCGCACGACCGGGCCCGAGGTGCGGAGGGGTGCGTCAGCGCGCGAGCGGACGACCCTGCGAGTCGCCGAGCTTGCCGATCGCAATGAGGATCAGGTCGATGAGCGACCAGATGCCACAACCACCCAGGGTGATCAGCTTGAGGATGCCGAGACCGGTGTAGCCGAGGTAGAAGCGGTCGATGCCGAGGCCGCCGAGCAGGACCGACAGGATCAGTGCCGTGACGAAGCTCTTGTCGCTGACCGGGCCGTTGTACTGACCGGCGACGCCGTACGCCTGCTGGCCGGGGGCCGCGTAGCCCTGGCCGGGAGCCGGGTAGCCGGGAGCGGCGGCGGGAGCGAAGGCTCCGCCCAGCTCGGGGAGCGCCGAGGCGAGCACCCACTCGCCACCGTCGGCACGGACGTGGCTGTTCTGCGTGATGTTGCCGGTGCCGGCGAACTGCTTGAGCTGGTCGAGGGAGTACGGGCCGTACTCGGTGCCGTTGACGTACGTGAAGTACTGGGTGCTGGGCGCAGTGCCCGGATCGGTGGTCATCTGGAGTTCTCCTCAGGAGGATGCGGGGTGGGCCGGACAGCACTCTAGGTCAGGAACGGTCCGTCGCGGAGACGTCGTGCACCCGAACGTGCGTGTGTCCGGCACTCAGACGCGCGTCGAGGGGCGATTGTTCCCGTGGGTCATGCGCGACCTGCACCTAGGGTCGGGGCATGACTGCACCGACGCCGGCCGACGGCGCCTCCTTCGCCCGCGCGCACCGGATCCTCGCCGTCGCCCTCCTCTCGGCACCCCTCTACATCCTCGTCGCCCTGTGGTTCGCGGCCCCCGAGGCCGAGGAGGACCTGCCCACCTGGGCAGCCGGCGTCGCCATCGCCGCCGTCGTCCTGGGCTTTCTCCTGGCCCAGTCGGTCGGCTACCGCGTGGCCCCGCTCGCTTTCGGCGACGACCGGTCCGTCGCGACGGGGCGCTACCAGCAGTCGATGCTCGTCCGCTTCGTGCTGACCGAGGTCCCCGTCATCCTCGGCGTCGCGGCCACGTTCGTGCTGCCGTACGGGGTCTGGACGTACGTCGTCGTGCTGGCCGTCGGGCTGCCGTCGATGGTCCTGCACGTGTGGCCGACCCGCCGCGTCGTCGAGAAGGTCGCCGTCCGCCTCGAGTCCGGCGGCGTCCCCTCGGGTCTGCGCGAAGTGTTCGGACACCGCTGACACTCCTCCCCGTCGCCCCACGGAAGACGTGCGACAGGATGGACCGATGCGGCCCCTTCACGAGCTCCCGAAGGCGCACCTGCACCTGCACTTCACCGGGTCGATGCGCCACGCGACGCTCCTGGAGCTCGCAGAGCGTGACGGCATCAACCTGCCGGCGGCCCTGCAGGAGGAGTGGCCCCCGGAGCTGAGCGGCGCCGACGAGAAGGGCTGGTTCCGCTTCCAGCGCCTGTACGACGTCGCGCGATCGGTGCTGCGCACCGAGGGCGACGTGCGGCGGCTCGTGCGCGAGGCCGCCGAGGACGACGTCGCCGACGGCGCGCGGTGGACGGAGATCCAGGTCGATCCCTCGGGGTACGGGGCCCGCTTCGGCGGGATCACGGCCTTCACCGATCTCGTGATCGACGCCGTGCGTGACGCCGAACGCTCCACGGGACTCGGCATGGGTGTCGTGATCGCCGCCAACCGGACGCGCCACCCCCTCGACGCACGCACCCTCGCCAGGCTCGCGACGCAGTACGTCGATCGTGGCGTGGTCGGCTTCGGCCTCTCGAACGACGAGCGCCGGGGCGAGACCACCGACTTCGGTCGCGCCTTCCAGATCGCGGCCGACGCCGGCCTCGCCTCCGTGCCGCACGGCGGGGAGCTCCGAGGTCCCGAGCACGTCACGACGTGCCTGGACCACCTGCACCCGCACCGTCTCGGCCACGGGGTCCGAGCATCGGAGGACCCCCGGGTGCTGGACCGCGTCGTGGCCGAGGGCGTGGCCCTCGAGGTATGCCCGGCCTCCAACGTGGCGCTCGGCGTCTACGCCACCGTCGAGGAGGTACCAGTGCGGGAGCTGATGGCCGCCGGGGCGACGGTCGCACTCGGAGCCGATGACCCGCTGCTGTTCGGCACCCGACTCGCGGGGCAGTACGCCCTGCTGCGGGCGGCGCAGGACTTCAGTGACGCCGAGCTCGCCCAGCTCGCCCTCGGTTCGTGGCGAGCCTCCCGCGCGCCGGCCGAGCTCGTGGCCGCCGCCGAGGCCGACGTGCAGGTCTGGCTGGCGGCTCCCGATTCCGCCCGCAGCCCGGAACCCCCGCCTGTGCCAGATTCCGCCCGCAGCCCGGAACCCCCGCCTGTGCCAGAGTTGGGCAGGTGAGCTCCCCGACCCCGCCGCCACCGGCGCCCCTCGCACCCGCATGGGGTCATCCGTGGCCGGCCCCGGTGCCGCCGCGCCCCGTCGTCCCGGGCTCCACGGCCGGACTGGTCGTCGGCATCGTCGCCCTGGCCGGCGGGCTCGTGCTGCTGCTTCCCCTCGTGCTGGCCCCGATCGCCTGGTACCTCGGCGCCCGGGCCCACCGCCACGCCGAGCGTGAGCCCGACCGGTGGCGTGCGGGCGGACCTGCCAAGACCGCGATGATCCTCGGGATGGTCGGGTCGGGTCTCCTCGCCCTCGTGTCACTGCTGGCCGTGGTGATCGCGACGCTGACGTGGGTCGCGATCGCGTCCCCCTCTCCGTACTGAGTCTCCGTACCGAGCCGGGGACCGGTCCCCTCCCCCGCACCGGACGCGCGTGGGATGCTCGTGCCATGACCGATCCGACGCAGCAGCCGCCCTCGGACCCGTACCGTCCGCAGGACCCGTACCAGCCGCAGGGGCCCTACCAGGGCGCCGGAGGTCCGACTCCGCCGCAGGGACCGTCCGGACCGCAACCGCCGTACGGCCAGCCCCAGCCGATGTTCAACCACGCCCCGAAGCCCAACCACCCGCAGGCGACGACCTCGATGGTGCTCGGCATCGTCTCCATCGTCGGCGGGTTCATGTGCCTGCTGCCGCTGTTCATGGCCCCCGTCGCCTGGATCATGGGCAGCAAGGCCGTCAAGGAGATCGACGCCTCCGGTGGTCAGCTGGGCGGGCGAGGCGAGGCCCAGACCGGCTTCGTGACCGGCATCGTCGGCACCGTGCTGCTGATCCTCGGTGTGATCGCGGCGGTCCTGATCGTCGTGCTCGTGGTGGTGGCCGCCGACTCGACCAACGACGGCGACTACTCCTACGACGCGCTGATGGGCCTGCTCGCAGCCGTTCGCTGACCGACGCGGATCACAGCGCGCAGCCGACCAGGTTCGGCTCGGGCTCGAGCTCGATGCCGAACTGGTCGGCGACGCCGGTTCGCACCTCGCGCGCGAGTGCCAGGAGGTCAGCCGTGGTGGCGCTCCCCCGGTTCGTCAGCGCCAGAGCGTGCTTCGTGGAGAGGCTCGCCGCCGCTGTGCCGTGACCCCGCTCGAACCCGGCGTGGCTGATGAGCCATGCCGCGCTCGTCTTGACCGAACCGTCCGGCTGCGAGAACCGCGGCGCGTCCGTCGGCAGGTGCTCGGCGGCATCGGTCGCGAGCACGGGATTGGTGAAGAACGACCCGGCGCTCCACGTGTCGTGGTCGGCGGGGTCGAGCACCATGCCCTTGCCCCGGCGGAGCGCCAGCACCGCCTCCCGCACCTCGGCGGCGGGAGCGCGTCCGCCCACCTCGATCCCGAGGGTCCGGGCCAGCTCGGCGTAGGCGACGGGGGCTCCGAGCGAGCCCAGGCGGAGCTGGAACGCGACGTCGAGCACGACGTGGCGGCCGGGCTCGGCCTTGAAGCGGCTGGTGCGGTACCCGAAGCGGCACTGGTCGGCGGTCAGCGTGCGGATGGCGCCCTCGCGCCGGTCCCAGGTGCGGACCCGGATGATCGACTGCGCGACCTCCTGGCCGTAGGCGCCCACGTTCTGGATCGGCGTGGCGCCCACAGAGCCCGGGATGCCGGCGAGCGCCTCGATCCCGATCCACTCCTGCTCGACCGCACGGGCCACGAGGCCGTCCCAGGACTCCCCGGCCGCGACCGTGACGGTGGCGCCGCTGCACATGTCCTGGTCGGCGACGACGCCTGAGGTGCGCACCAGCACGACGCGGCCGTCGAATCCGTCGTCGGCGACGACCAGGTTGCTGCCGCCCGCGACGAGGAGGACGGGGGTGCCCGCGGCATCGGCCTCACGGACGACCTCGACGAGCTCGTCTGCGGTCGTGGCCTCGACGACCTCGCGGGCCGGGCCCCCGAGCCGCAGGGTGGTGACGTCCGACAAGCGCATGCGTCGAGCCTACCCAGCCCCCGCCGGGCGGTGAGTGTTCCACCTTCTGAGCGCTCGGGCGGTGGATGACTCACCGCCCCCCGCGGTAGGTGGACGACTCACCGCCCATGGGACAGGACGACGAAGGCCCTCCCCGCCGGAGCGGGAAGGGCCTGTGCGTCGTGCGCTGGGATCAGCGGGTCTCGCGGTGCACCTGGTGCGTCTTGCAGCGCGGGCAGAACTTCTTGATGTCGAGACGATCGGGGTCGTTGCGACGGTTCTTCTTGGTGATGTAGTTCCGCTCCTTGCACTCGGTGCAGGCAAGGGTGATCTTGGGGCGGACGTCGGAGCTCTTGCTGGCCACGGGAGTGCCTCAGTTCTGATGGATCGGGCGGTGCTGAATCTAAGTACGTGCTGATGAAGTTCGGTAGCGGAGGCGGGGCTCGAACCCGCGACCTCACGATTATGAGTCGTGCGCTCTGACCAACTGAGCTACCCCGCCGGAGTTCGCGAGTCACCTCGCGAGGGGACCCGGCCGCGACCGGGATCCAGAGCCCCTTTACGGAATCGAACCGTAGACCTTTTCCTTACCATGGAAACGCTCTGCCGACTGAGCTAAAGGGGCAAGCCGACGACCCACCCTACAAGGTGATCGCCCGGATCCGAAATCGGGGGGTGGTCACCCTGGGACGGTCGCCGCGGCAGCGGCCAGGCGGGCGGGCCAGGCGGGTCCGCCGTAGATGAATCCGGTGTAGGCCTGCACCAGGTCCGCGCCTGCGGCCAGGCGCGCGGCGACGTCCTCAGGCGTCGTGACACCACCGACGCCGATCAGCGCGAGGCGGTCGCCGACGCGCTCGCGGAGCCGGACCAGCACCTCGGTCGACCGCTCTGCGAGGACGGGGCCGGAGAGTCCGCCACCACCGGCGGCATCGACGACCGCACGCGACGTCAGGAGCGACTCCGGACGGGCGATCGTGGTGTTCGTGGCGCTGATCCCGTCGAGGCCGAGCTCGAGTGCCAGGTCGGCGACGGCGTCGACGTCGGCGTCGGCCAGGTCGGGCGCGATCTTCACGACGAGGGGGACGCGGCGCCCGTGGTTGGACTGCGTGACCTCGCGGACGGCAGACAGGATCGGGCCGAGCTGCTCGACGGCCTGGAGGTCACGCAGGCCCGGCGTGTTCGGGCTCGAGACGTTGACCACGAGGTAGTCCGCGAACGGGGTGAGCAGACGGGCCGAGTCGACGTAGTCGGTCACGGCGTGCTCCGGCGGCACGACCTTGGTCTTGCCGATGTTGACGCCGATCACGGCCCGACGACCGGCCGCAGAGCGGCGGAGCCGGTGCAGCCGAGCGGCGACGACGGCGGCGCCGTCGTTGTTGAAGCCCATGCGGTTCACCACGGCACGATCGTCGACGAGACGGGCGAGGCGTGGGCGGGGGTTCCCGGCCTGCGCCTGCGCCGTGACGGTGCCGATCTCGACGTGCCCGAACCCGAGCCCCAGGAGACCCAGGACCCCCTTGGCGTTCTTGTCGAAACCGGCCGCGAGGCCGAACGCGTGCGGGAACTCGATGCCCATCACGGTGCGCGGGGACTCCGGGACCCGGACCAGCGCCCCGGCGGCACGGCCACCCAGGCGGATCGCGCGGAACGACTGCTCGTGCGCGAGCTCGGGATCCATGCGGGCGAACACCTGGCGGAACAGCGCGTCGTAGACCACGGGCGTCAGGCTAACGGTGGCCCGACCAGCGGGCGCCGTCGACGGGGAAGACCCACCGTCGCCCGGGCCACTCCGTCAGCGACCAGAGGCGGTCGGTCCCGGGGCAGGCGGTGATGTCCTCGGGGCCGGTCGGCAGGACACCACGGTGCTTGACGAGGGCACCGGGACGGCCGACCCACAGGTCGCCCGGGTTCCCCTCACCAGCGCTCGCGGTGATGAACCACGTGCCGTCGACGACGGTCGCCCCCTGCATCCGCGGGACGCCTTCTCCCAGCTCGACGGGGCGGGCGATCCCGTCCTCGTCGGTCTGGAGCAGGCCCGTCGTGCGGTCGATCGCGAACCGCAGCAGCCGGTGCCGCCCCGACCCCTTGCGGCCGTACTCCCCCGCGACGAGGTGATCGGTCTCGTCGCCGCGCTCGAGCGAGAGGAAGGAGTAGACCATGCCCCGGAGGCCGGTGTCGGCCCGCGCCTCGTACGCGCCGACCTGCGGCAGCACGTGCCGCGCGCCGCGGCCTCGCACTCGGGACCGGAGCCGCTGCACGTCGGCGGGCCGGAAGATCCGCAGCCCCCCGCCGCTGGCGGCCACGAACAGGTGGTCGCCGTACCAGGCGAGACCGCCGGCGTGCACCGGGACGCGTCGCAGCCCCGGCACCCCGGCGATGCGCCGCTCCTCGACAAGTCGCACGTGGGCGTACCGCGGAGCGCCCGGGTCGAGGTCGACGACCGAGATCCGGGAGCCGAGCAGCAGGTATCCGAGCCCGCCGTGCCCGTACCAGCTCGTCAGGAGCACGGGTCGTCGCGACCACGTGCCGTCACCGGCAGGGTCGTCCGGATCGAGGCGCGCCGTGATCCCCTGCGGGAACCACCAACGCGTGTCGACATCGCGGTCGTCCCACCGGAAGCCCCGCTCGGCGGCCTCGCCGGCCACGTCGGTCCACGTGCCGATGCGGTCGAGGCGTTCGAGCACGTCGTCCAGGCCCACGCGCCGCGGCCGGGCGCGTAGGGGTCGACCCGGCCGGTGGACCAGCCGCAGGGCGGTCGGATCGGTCATCGCGCCTCCTCGGTCCTCGGACGTTCCGGTCGCCGCCGACGCTAACGGTCGCCAGCGCGACGCGCCTGCCGGCCGAGTCCGATCAGGCGCTTCCATCGGTGAAGTCACCGTCAGCATTGATGAGGACGTAGGCCCAGCCACGCGGCCCCCAGTAGCGTCCCGACAGGTCCAGCACCGTGACCGTGACCTCGTCGTCACCCAGCTCGCTCTCGACCTGACGGTGGTGCACGATGACGCGCCGGTTCTCGACGATGCGGGCCACGTCCTGGACCGTCACGCGCGGCACGCCGGCCGACATCAACGCAGCAAGGACGGCCCGCTTCGCCGGCTTCCGCACGCGTCCACCGAGGCTGGCCGCCCAGAGCGCGATGGCACCGCCAGCCACGGTGCCGACCATGACGGCCGGCCACCTCTCGGGAGCCGGGACCACCGCTCCCGCGACGGCACCCAGGGCGACGAGGGCCACCAGGACCTGGCGACGCCGACGTCGATGGCGCTCGACCTCCCGGCCCGCCTGGTCCCAGACCGCGCGCGGCACGACGACCTGCGTGCGCGGGAACTCCTCGCCCTCGGGGGCGACGGAGGACGGGCCTCGATCCATGCCGCATGCTCCCACGCGACGCCGGTCACCGCCGCGGAATGAGCGCGGGTGGGCGGCCGTTGACCCTCGCATGACGACACTCGGACTGATCGGCAGCGGCAACATCGGCAGCACCCTCGCACGACTGGCGGTCGACGCCGGGATCGACGTGGTGCTGAGCAACAGTCGCGGCCCGGAGACCCTGGCCGGCCTGGTGGACGAGCTCGGCCCCCACGCCCGCGCCGCGACGGCGGAGGAGGCGGCGGCGCTGGGTGACCTCGTCGTGGTGACGATCCCGCTGAAGCACCTGCGCGACGTGCCGGTCGAGCCGCTGCGCGGAAAGGTCGTGCTCGACACCGGCAACTACTACCCCGAGCGCGACGGCTCGATCCCCGAGCTCGACGACGAGTCGACCACGACGAGCGAGCTCCTGCAGGCGCACCTGCCCGAGTCGCGCGTGGTCAAGGCGTTCAACAACATCTACTTCGAGCACCTCGCGACGCTGGCACGCCCGGCCGGCGACCCGGAGCGTTCGGTGCTCGCGATCGCGGGCGACGACGCCTCGGCCAAGGCTGAGGCGAGTGCACTGATCGACCGGCTCGGCTACGACACGCACGACGTCGGCCCGCTCGCCGAGGGCTGGCGCTACCAGCGCGACACGGCGGCCTACGCGGCGCTGTACGGCGACCCCAGCACGTCCTACCCCGACTGGAAGCCGCGTACGGTCAAGCTCGACCTGCTGCTGCAGCAGCTCGACGCCGCCGCTCGCTACCGCGACATGTAGAGCTCGCGGCAGGTAGAGGACTCCGTCGCAGGCTCCTCCCAAATCCACAACGTCCGAACACGCACCAACGCCCCAGCAAAGAGCGCTGGGGCGTTGGCACGGGTGTGGCAGGTAGAGGATTTGAACCTCTGAAGTCGATGACGGCTGATTTACAGTCAGCTCCCTTTGGCCGCTCGGGCAACCTGCCTCGCGTGCCGCCCGAACTGCAGGCGACGGAGAGAGAGCCTACCGCACACGGTTAGGCTGATCGAATCCAGATCCACCCCTCTCGAGGAGACGCAGATGGCCGACTCGTCGTTCGACATCGTCAGCAAGTTCGACCGCCAGGAGGCCGACAACGCCCTGAACCAGGCGGTCAAGGAGATCGGTCAGCGGTACGACTTCAAGAACACCGGCGCCACGATCGAGTGGAAGGGCGAGCAGGGGATCGAGATCACGGCGAACGCCGAGGAGCGGGCCCTGGCCGTGCTCGAGGTCTTCAAGGAGAAGCTCATCAAGCGCGGCATCAGCCTCAAGGCGCTCGAGACCGACGACCCGCGTCAGAGCGGCAAGGAGGTCAAGCTCAACGGCACCTTCAGCGACGGCATCACGACCGAGCAGGCCAAGAAGGTCAGCAAGATCATCCGCGACGAGGGCCCCAAGGGCGCCAAGGTCCAGATCCAGGGCGACGAGCTGCGCGTCACGAGCAAGAAGCGTGACGACCTGCAGGAGATCATCGCGCTCGTGAAGGCAGCCGACCTCGACTTCCCGGTGCAGTTCGTCAACTACCGCTAGCTCGTCATCGGGCACACTGCAGAGGTGTCCGACCCGCTGCGGAGCCTGCTCGC
Source organism: Actinomycetes bacterium (assembly GCA_023252095.1). GTDB lineage: Bacteria > Actinomycetota > Actinomycetes > Propionibacteriales > Nocardioidaceae > Aeromicrobium. The sequence continues at coordinate 13,815 of JAHEXN010000021.1, forward strand.
CGCACCGCCCGACCTTCCGGTCACCGCGGCCCTGGGGGCTCTCGAGGAGGCGCTCCGCACGCGCGGTGTCGCGGTGGTCCAGGCGCCGCCCGGCACCGGCAAGACGACCTTGGTCCCGCCCGCGGTCGCCAGCGTGGTCGCAGGGCGGGTCGTCGTCACGCAGCCCAGTCGCATCGCGGCCCGTGCTGCCGCCCGGCGGTTGGCGCACCTGCTGGATGAGCCGGTCGGGGAGACCGTCGGGTACGCGGTCCGCGGAGATCGGCGCACCAGCCGGCGGACGCGGGTCGAGGTCGTCACGACGGGTCTACTGCTCCGGCGGATCCAGCACGACCCCGAGCTCACCGGTGTCGGTGCCGTGGTGCTCGACGAGGTGCACGAGCGCCACCTCGATGCCGACCTGACCCTGGCGCTGCTCGTCGACGTCCGGGCTAACCTGCGCGAAGACCTGGCCCTGGTCGCGATGTCCGCGACGATCGAGGCCGAGCGGACGGCCGCCCTGCTGGGGGAAGCCCCGGTGATCCGGGTCCCCGGCGCCCTGCACCCGGTCCAGACGGTCTGGTGCCCGGTGCCGCCGGGCTCCCGTCGCACCGACGACCGCGGGATCACCCCCGCCTTCCACGACCACGTCGCCGCGACGGTGCGCCGCGCGCTCGCCGAGCACGAAGGGGATGTCCTGGTCTTCGTGCCAGGTGTCGCGGAGGTCGACGCGACGATGCGACGCCTCGCCGGCGTCGAGGCCGCCGTGCACGCCCTCCACGGACGCCTGTCCGGCGCGGACCAGGACCGGGCGCTCAGCGAGGGGCCACGTCGCCGAGTCATCGTCTCGACCGCGATCGCCGAGTCGTCGCTGACAGTGCCCGGCGTCCGCGTCGTCGTGGATGCGGGGTTCTCGCGCGAGCCGCGCACCGACCACCGTCGCGGACTGGCCTCCCTCGTGACCGTCGCGGTCAGCCGGGCCGCAGCCGAGCAACGAGCGGGAAGGGCCGGCCGTCTGGGGCCGGGGGCCGTGCTGCGCTGCTGGTCCGAGGCCGAGCAGGCCCACCTGGCGGCCCACCCTGAGCCCGAGATCGCGACCGCCGACCTGACGGCCTTCACCCTGGAGGTGGCGTGCTGGGGCAATGGCGACGTGCGTGACCTGGCGTTGCTCGACCAGCCGCCGGCGCACGCGATGTCCGCTGCCCGGCAGGTGCTGGTCGACCTGGGAGCGATCACCGAGGACGGGACCGTCACCCCGCGCGGGCGCGTGATCGCTGACGTGCCGGTCGACCCCCGGCTGGCGCGGGCCCTGGTCGACGGAGCTCGCCTCGTCGGGGCCAGGCGGGCCGCCGAGGTGGTCGCGATGCTCAGCGAGGACGTCCGTGCTCCCGGCGGAGACCTGGTGGCTGCCCTCCGGTCGCTGCGCGCCGACCAGCGGGCCGGCTCGTGGCGCAGCCAGGTCACCCGGCTCGAGGCCGTCGTGAGGGAGCAGGGCGTCGAGGGGGACGCCCGCCCACTGACCGACGACGTGGCCGTGGGTCTGGTCGTGGCCCTGGCCCACCCGGACCGGATCGCGCGCAAGCGCGCCGGCGGCTCGAGCTACCTGATGACGTCCGGCACGGGTGCCGCGCTCGACCGGCGCGACCCGGGACCCCTGGCCGGCCTGGGGTGGCTCGCCATCGGCGACGCAGATCGGCGGTCCGGAGAACGCGAGGCCCGGATCCGCGCGGCGGCCCCACTCACGGAGGACCTGGCGCTCGAGGCGGCAGGGTCGCGGTGGACCGAGGTCGACGAGGTCACCTGGACCGGCGGACGCGTGCTCGCCCGCCGCCGCACGCTGCTGGGTGCGATCGAGCTCGGTTCCGTCCCGCTCGGCGATCCACCGGCCGAGGCCGTGACCGCGGCCATCCGGGGGGCGCTGGAGAGCGAGGGCATCGGTCTGTTCACCTGGTCGGAGGCGGCCACCGCGCTGCGTGCTCGCCTCGACTTCCTGCACCGCACTCTCGGCGCCCCCTGGCCCGACGTGAGCGACGAGGCACTGACGCACGACCTGGAGTCGTGGGTCGGGCCGCAGCTCGCGAAAGTCCGCTCGGCCCAGGACCTCCGCCGCATCGACGTCGGCGCCGCACTGCGGGCGCTGCTGCCGTGGCCCCAGGCGGGCCGGCTCGACGACCTGGCGCCGGAGCGGATCGAGGTCCCCAGCGGGTCCAGCGTGCGGATCGACTACTCGCAGGAACAGCCGGTGCTCGCCGTCCGGCTGCAGGAGGTCTTCGGGTGGACGGCCGTGCCGGTCCTGGCGGACGGCAGGGTCCCGCTCCTGCTGCAGCTGCTCTCCCCCGCCCGCCGCCAGGCCGCCATCACGGCCGACCTCGAGTCGTTCTGGGACAACGGCTACCCGGGTGTGCGCGCCGACCTACGCGGGCGCTACCCCAAGCACGCGTGGCCCGACGACCCCCGGAACGCCCTCGCCACACGACGCACCAAGTCTCCCCGCACGTGACACAGAAGGGCCCCGACCGCGAGCGGTCGGGGCCCTTCTGCGTCAAACGATCAGTGCACCAGACTCAGTGCAGCAGGATGGGCGCCGCGGTGGCGTCCTCGTCGTCGAGCAGGTGCGACTCCTCACGCTTGCGCGGGAGGAACAGCGCCGGGACGACCGCCACGAGCACGAGCGCCAGCGCGACCATGAAGGTCGAGGAGAACGCGTCGGCCGCGAACGACAGACCCCGCTGGATGACGTCGCCGGGCAGGCCGAGCTGATCGAGCAGCCCTGGCTGCATCTGCGTCGCGATCGCGGCGCCGGCCTCGGTGAGGGGTTCACCGTTCTGGTCGACGGCGCCCGGGATCTCCGCCGAGGCCTGGATGCTGTTGGTCAGGATGACCGAGAGCACCGCAGCACCGACCGAGCTGCCGACCTGCTGGGTGATGTTGAGCAGCGTCGAACCGCGAGCGACCTCGTGATGGGTCAACGCCTTGAGTGCCGAGGTCATGATCGGCATCATCGTGCCGCCCATGCCCAGACCCATCACGAAGAGCGCAGCGCCGGTGACCCAGTAGGACGTGTCGGCGGACAGCATCGTGAACGGCACGAAGCCGGCCGCGATGAGCAGCATGAAGAACGGCACGGTGCGTCCGACCGGGATGCGGTCGGCCATGGTGCCTGCGATCGGCATCATGATCATCGCGCCGATGCCCTGCGGAGCGATGAGCAGTCCGGCCATCAGCGTCGTCTCGCCACGCACCTGCAGGAAGTAGCTCGGGAAGAGCAGGCCGGCGCCCATGAACGCGACGATGAAGACGAACATGGCGATCGTGGCGACCGTCAGGCGACGGTTCTTGAACAGGCGCAGGTCGATCAGCGGGTGCTCCGGACGGAATGCGTGGAACACGAACGCCGCGATGAGCAGGATGCCGATCGTGGCCGAGATCCACACGCGCGGGCCGAGGTGCACCACGTTGCCACCTTCGGCGACCGAGGAGACGCCGAACAGGAACGATGCGAGGCCGGGCGACAGGAGCAGCATGCCGACGAGGTCGAACGACTCCGACTCCGACTCCGTGTCCTTCGGCAGCACGATCCAGGCGTACACGATCGCGACGATGCCGATCGGCAGGTTGATGATGAAGATCCAGTGCCAGCTGAACTGGTCGATGAGCCAGCCGCCGAGGATCGGACCGCTGATCGGGCCGAGCAGCATGGGGATGCCGAGCACCGCCATGAGGCGACCGATGCGCTCCGGACCCGCGGCCCGGGTCATGATCGTCATGCCGAGCGGCATCAGCATGCCGCCGCCGAGACCCTGCAGCACGCGGAACGCGATGAGCATCTCGATCGAGTCGGCCGCGGCGCACAGGACCGAGCCGGCCGTGAACAGCACCAGCGCGGCGATGTAGAGACGCTTGGTGCCGAAGCGGTCAGCGGCCCAGCCCGTGGCGGGGATGACGGTGGCCAGGGCCAGCGTGTAGCCGGTCATGGTCCACGCGACCGTCGCGAGCGTCGTGTCGAAGACGTTCGCGAAGGTCGGCAGGGCCACGCTGACGACGGTGATGTCGAGGATCGACATGATCGCGCCCAGCACGACGACGCCGGCGACCTTGAGCACCGGCCCGTCGAGCTTGTCGGGCGCTGCGGGTGCGGATGCACTCATGCAGTCACTTCTTCCTGGTGGGTCGCAGGTGGTCGCCTGCGAGGATCGGGTCGAGCGCCGCGGAGAGCCGGGCGCACAGGTCAGGGGGGATCTGGTCGACGACGTCGCGCAGGGCCTGGGCCTTCTGCTCGCCGTGCGCGTCAGCGAGCTCCAGACCGCGCGGCGCGAGCGACACGAGCTTGACGCGGCGGTCGGACACGCTCTCGCGACGCTCGACGACCGACAGCTTGACGAGCCGGTCGATCACGCGGCCCTGGGCCGCCACGGAGATGCCGACCTCTTCGGCGATCGAGGAGATCGCCATGGGCTCGGGGGCGCAGGCCAGCAGGAACACGGTCTTGGCCTGGTTGATCGTCAGGTCCAGGTCGGCGGCAGCGTCGTTCGTGCGCGAGTGCATGACACCCATGACCCGCTGCAGGAAGTCCTGCAGCTGGTCGTAGAGCACGACGGACGAGGTGGACACGAGGAGAAATACTAACCGATCGGCAACCATTGCCGATCGGTTAGAACTGTGACGTGCCTCGCACCGACCCTCCCGGCGCCCCCGCGATTTCAGGCACAGCACCCTCGGCCCGTAGAATCGACGAGGCGCACCTGCGCCCTCACCTCGGCTCCGCGCCGCCCCCTTCTCCAGACTCGGATCTCTGCATGCCCATTCGCCATGACCTGCGCAACGTCGCGATCGTCGCCCACGTCGACCACGGCAAGACCACGCTGGTCGACGCCATGCTCCAGCAGCAGGGCAACTTCGACGAGCACCACCAGCTGACCGAGCGCGCGATGGACTCCGGCGACCTCGAGCGCGAGAAGGGCATCACGATCCTCGCGAAGAACACCGCGGTCCGCTACAGCGGCCCGGGCTCGCCCGAGGGCGGCGTCACGATCAACATCATCGACACCCCCGGCCACGCCGACTTCGGTGGCGAGGTCGAGCGCGGCCTGTCGATGGTCGACGCGGTCGTCCTGCTCGTCGACGCCTCCGAGGGCCCGCTCCCCCAGACGCGCTTCGTGCTGCGCAAGGCGCTCGCCGCGAAGATGCCGGTCATCCTGGTCGTCAACAAGGTCGACCGCCCTGACTCGCGGATCGCCGAGGTCGTCGACGAGACGTACGAGCTGTTCCTCGACCTGCTGCCCGAGGACGCCGGCGACGACGCCCTCGACTTCCCGGTCGTGTACGCCTCGGCGAAGGCCGGTCGCGCCTCGACCACGCAGCCCGCCGACGGCGGCCTGCCCGACTCCGAGAACCTGATCCCGTTGTTCCAGACGATCATGGACTCCGTCCCGGCTCCCGAGTACACCGAGGGCGCGCCGCTCCAGGCGCACGTCACCAACCTCGACTCCTCGCCGTTCCTCGGCCGCCTGGCGCTCGTGCGCGTCAAGGAGGGCGAGCTCAAGAAGGGTCAGCAGGTCGCGTGGATCAAGCGCGACGGCTCGATCGAGCGCACCAAGATCACCGAGCTGCTCATCACCGAGGCGCTCGAGCGCAAGCCCGGCGAGAAGGCCGGCCCCGGCGACATCGTGGCCATCGCCGGCATGGCCACCATCACGATCGGTGAGACGCTCGCCGACCCGGAGAACCCGATCGCCCTGCCGCTGATCCACGTCGACGAGCCCGCCATCTCGATGACGATCGGCACCAACACCTCGCCGCTCGCCGGCCGCGAGAAGGGCACCAAGGTCACGGCGCGCCTCGTGAAGGACCGCCTCGAGTCCGAGCTCATCGGCAACGTCTCGATCAAGGTGCTCCCGACCGAGCGGCCCGATGCGTGGGAGGTCCACGGTCGCGGCGAGCTCGCACTGGCGATCCTGGTCGAGCAGATGCGCCGCGAGGGCTACGAGCTCACGGTCGGCAAGCCGCAGGTCGTGACGCGTGAGGTCGACGGCAAGATCCACGAGCCCGTCGAGCGCCTCACGATCGACGCACCCGAGGAGTACCTCGGCGCCATCACGCAGCTGCTCGCGGTCCGTCGCGGTCGCATGGAGCAGATGATCAACCACGGCACCGGCTGGGTCCGCATGGAGTTCCTGGTGCCGGCGCGCGGCCTGATCGGCTTCCGCACCGAGTTCCTGACCGACACCCGCGGCACCGGGATCCTCCACCACGTCTTCGACCGGTTCGAGCCGTGGCACGGCGAGCTCCGCACCCGTCCGACGGGCGCGCTCGTCGCCGACCGGAGCGGGCGGGCGACCGCGTTCGCGCTCCTCAACCTCCAGGAGCGCGGCTCGCTCTTCGTCGGGCCCGGCGCCGACGTCTACGAGGGGATGATCGTGGGCGAGAACGCGCGGGCCGACGATCTCGACGTGAACGCGACCAAGGAGAAAAAGCTGACGAACATGCGCTCCTCGACCGCGGACGAGCTCGTACGGCTGATCCCGCCGCG
>JAHEXN010000256.1 GCA_023252095.1 Actinomycetes bacterium
GCCCGCACCTCCAGCATCGTGGCCGTCAGGTGGGCGCGCGACACGAGTCGGACCCGCGGGTCGTCGTCGCCCTTCGCGGGCCGGTCGAGGCGCAGGTCGAGGTCGACGTCACCCGCCAGCACCCGACGCACCCGCTCGAGCACGAGGTGGCGGTCGACGTCCGGACGCGGGGTCTCCCACATCGAGACCGCGTACCCGTCGCGGGTCACGGTTCGCAGCGAGTGCAGATCGATCCCGGCCAGGGCGAGGGCGCCGGCGACGCGGGCGAGCAGGCCCGAGGAGTCGGGCGCGACGATCGTCAGCAGGGAGCCGCCGTGGTGCGGCACCGCCTCGACCCGCACGCCGTCGCCGGTGTCCCGACCTGCCGGCAGGTCGGGGAACGGCAGTGAGTCGGGCCAGCCCTCGTACGCCTCGGCGTCGACGTCGTTGTCGCCCTGCAGCACCGTGCGGACCTTCTCGACGAGTCCGTCGATGAGCCCGCGGCGCCACCGCGAGCGGGCCTCCGTGCTGGTGGCGGCACCGTCGGCCCGGGTCAGGGCAGCGAGCAGGTCGAGGAAGCGTTCGGTGCGGACGATCTCGGCGACGTTGACGGCGGTCGCCGGGTCCTCGATGTCGCGGCGTGTGGCGACGGTCGGCAGGAGCAGGTGCCACCGCACGAGCTCGGCGACGACGTCGGCGTCCTCGGGCGCGAACCCCCAGCGCAGCACGATCTCGCGGGCCATCGGCGCCCCGACCTCGCTGTGGTCGCCGGGGCGCCCCTTGCCGATGTCGTGCAGGAGCGAGGCGACGGCGAGCAGGTCCGGTCGCTCCACGGACCGCATCTGCGCGCCCGCCAGCACACACGTCTCGATGCTGTGCCGGTCGATCGTGTACCGGTGGACGGGCGAGGAGGAGCCACGCAGACGGATGTCCGACCACTCGGGCAACCACTGGTCGACCAGACCCACGACGTCGAGCTCGTGCCAGACGTCGACGAGTCCCGGCCCCGCCGTCAGGAGGTCGACGAGCGCCCGCCGAGCACGCTCGTCCCACTCGACCTCGGTGGCCGTCGAGGCCAGTGCTGCAGCGGCGGACGGGCTCAGCGGGAGCCCGGCCGTGGCGGCGAACGCCGCGGCTCGCAAGGCGAGGAGCCCGTCGCGAGCCGCACCCGGGCCGCCGGTCAGCACGATCTCGCCGGCGACCTCGTCGCCGTCACGGCCGATCCCTGGGGCCACCTGAACCGTGCGGGCGCGGTCACGCGGCGACCGGGAGGCCGACAGCGAGAGCGTCTGGTCGAGACGACGCCAGGTCAGTCGACCCACGTGGTCGAGCCGGCGTCCGGCGTCGCGCACCCGGACCTGGAGGTCCGACGGCGTCACCTCGAGCCGCTCGGCGACGTCGACGCTGAGCTGTGGGTCGAGCCGGTCCGTGCCGCGACCGGCCGACGCGTGCAGGACGTCGCGCACGTCGAGCAGCTCGCTGCGCAACGACTCGACCTCCCCGAGCGGGGCGTCGACGAGCCACGTGGCCACGAGCGCGCGCAGCACGACCGCGTCGCGCAGGCCCCCCGCCGACTCCTTGAGGTCGGGCACGGCCGCGTACGCGAGCCAGCCGGAGCGCTGCTGGCGGCGCGACCGGTCGTGACGCAGCGCGTCGACCGCAGTACGTGCGCCCGCGCGCCAGTCGGCCAGCACCTCCGAGCGCAGCCGCAGCACGAGCCCGGAGTCCCCCGCGACCGCGCGCGCATCGAGCCAGCCCATCGCGACCTTGAAGTCGCTGCGGGCAGCGGCACGCATCTCGGCCGCGGACCGGACCGCGTGGTCGAGGCGCAGACCACCCTCCCACAGCGGGTACCAGAGCCCCTCCGCCAGCCGCGCGACCTCGTCGGTCGAGACCTCGTCGTCGTGCACCAGCACGATGTCGACGTCGCCGAACGGCGTCAGCTCGCCGCGGCCGTACCCCCCGACCGCCACGACCGCGACACCGGAGCCGATCCGGGCGTCACCGCCGGACGGCACCAGGTCGACGTACGTCGACCGCACGAGGCGGTCGACCCCCAGGGTGCGGTCCTGGCGCGCGGCCCGCAGTCCTTCACGGGGCGTGCCCTCGTGTGATGGCAGAGCTTCCACGAGCCCCGATGGTGTCAGACGGCGGCCTCGTCGGTCTCGCCGGTGCGCACGCGCACGACCGAGTCGACCGGGATGACCCAGACCTTGCCGTCACCGATCTTGCCGGTCTGCGCGGCCGACGTGATGGTGCCGACCACGGTGTCGACGTCAACGTCGTCGACCACGACCTCCAGACGGATCTTCGGCACGAGCGACACGTCGTACTCCGCACCGCGGTAGACCTCCGTGTGACCCTTCTGCTGGCCGTAGCCACTGGCCTCGGTGACGGTCATGCCCGCCACGCCGGCCGATGCGAGGGCCTCGCGGACCTCTTCCCACTTGTGCGGCTTGATGACCGCGGTCACGAGCTTCATGCGTGTGCTCCGATTCTCAGAAGTGTGAGCTGCCGGTGTTCGTGGCGATGTCATAGGCGGACTCGCCGTGCTCGGCGAAGTCGATGCCCTCGACCTCGTCCTCCTCGTCGATCCGCCACCCGATCGTGTACTTGATGGCGAAGGCGATCAGGGCCGTCAGGACTCCTGTCCAGACGATCGCGAATGCTGCCGCGCCGGCCTGGTCGCCCAGGGATCCCAGTCCCCCACCGTAGAGGAGACCGTCGATCCCGCCCGGCGCGGCGGCCGAGGAGAACAGGCCGATCAGGACCGTGCCGACGATGCCGCCGACGAGGTGGACTCCCACGACGTCGAAGGAGTCGTCGAAGCCGAAGCGGTACTTCAGCCCGACGGCCCACGAGCACAACGCGCCGGAGATCGCACCGATCGCGATCGCACCGACGGGCTCGACCGCACCGCACGCCGGGGTGATCGCGACGAGTCCCGCCACGATGCCGGACGCCGCACCGAGCGAGGAGGCCTTGCCGTGCAGGAGCTTCTCGACCGCGAGCCACGCCAGCAGCGCGGCCATCGTGGCGATCGTGGTGTTGAGGAACGTCACGCCGGTCTCGCTCATGAACTGCGCCGTGTCGAGCGGACCGCCGTCGCCCTCGATGAAGACGATCGAGCCCACGTTGAAGCCGTACCAGCCGAACCACAGCAGGCCCGCGCCGATCATCGTGAGCGGAAGGTTGTGCGGCTTCATCGGCTCACGGCCGAAACCGAGGCGCTTGCCGATGATGAGGGCGAGCACGCCACCGGCGACACCCGCGTTGATGTGCACCACGGTGCCGCCGGCGTAGTCCTGCGCCGGGAAGATCGAGTGCAGGTATCCGAGGCCGAAGACCATGTGCGCGAGCGGGAAGTAGCAGAGCGTGACCCAGATCGGCAGGAACACGACCCAGGCCGACATCTTGACGCGGTCGGCGATCGCGCCCGAGATCAGCGCCGCCGTGATGACCGCGAACGTCATCTGGAAGCACACGTAGATCAGGTCGCCGGCCTCGACACCCTTCAGGCCGAAGTGGGTGAACGGGTTCGAGAACAGGCCTCCGAGCAGCTCGTCCTCGCTGAACGACATCGACCAGCCCCACAGGACGTACACGAGACCGACCACGGCTGCCGCGACGTAGGACATCATCAGCATGTTCAGCACGGACTTCGCCCGCGACATGCCGCCGTAGAACAGCGCCAGCGCGGGCACCGTCATGAGCATGACGAGCGCCGTCGCGACCAGCATGAAGGCGTAGTAGCCGTCCATCGATCCCTCTACTTCCACATCGGGTCAGGGCGGAGCAGTCCCGAGACCGGCTCCGTCTCCTCGGTGGGGCGACTCTAGGGAGCGCAGATTTCACCTGCCGACACGAACTGTTACAGCCGTGTGACGCGGCGTGCCGGACCCTTCAACTGCCGAGCAGGGCGTCGACGAACTCCTCGGCGTCGAAGGGGGCCAGGTCGTCGGGCCCCTCGCCGAGGCCCACGAACTTGACCGGCACGCCGAGCTCACGCTGGACCGCGACGACGATGCCGCCCTTGGCCGTGCCGTCGAGCTTGGTGAGGACGATGCCCGTGACGTCGACGACCTCGCCGAACACGCGCGCCTGCGTCAGGCCGTTCTGGCCCGTCGTGGCGTCGATTACGAGGAGCACCTCGGTGACCCGCGCCTGCTTCTCGACCACGCGCTTGACCTTGCCGAGCTCGTCCATGAGTCCGGACTTGGTGTGAAGGCGGCCCGCGGTGTCGACCACGACGACGTCGGCCCCGGTCTCGATGCCGGTCTTGACGGTGTCGAAGCCCACGCTGGCCGGGTCGCCGCCCTCCGGGCCACGCACGACGGGGGCGCCCACCCGGTCGCCCCAGGTCTGGAGCTGGTCGGCGGCCGCGGCGCGGAACGTGTCGGCCGCACCGAGGACGACGCGACGGTCGTCGGCGACCAGCACGCGGGCGAGGCGCCCGACCGTCGTGGTCTTGCCGGTGCCGTTGACGCCGACGACGAGGACGACCCCGGGGTGGCCCTCGTCGCCCGTGGCGTGCAGCGAGCGGTCGAGGTCGGGGCCGACGAGGCCCACGAGCTCCTCCCGCAGGATCGCCCGTGCTCGGTCGGGGTCGGTGGATCCCTCGACCCGAAGGCGGGTGCGCAGGCGGTCGACGAGCTCGGTCGTGGGGCCGGTACCGACGTCGGCGGCGAGCAGCGTCTCCTCGAGCTCGTCCCACGCGGCCTGGTCGAGATCGGCCCGCCCGAGGATCGCGAGCAGGCCCTTGCCG
>JAHEXN010000257.1 GCA_023252095.1 Actinomycetes bacterium
ACGGAGTACATGCGACCAGCCTACGACCGCGATCCCAGTTCCGTGCGGTCTCGCAGCCACCGCGTCAGGAGCACGTCGCCCGCCACCACGACGTGGCCGAGTCGCAGGGCCCGGCCCAGGGGAGGAGCCCCGTCCGTCAGCCGAGGTCCGCCGCCGCCAGCGAGCTCCGGAGCGACCGTGAGGCAGACCTCGTCGACCAGGTCGGCGGCGGCCAGGGTGCCGGCCAGGTGAGGTCCGCCCTCGCACAGCACCCGGTGCCAGCCCCGTTCCGCGAAGGCGGCCAGGACGGCGGGCCAGTCGATCTGCTCGTCGCCAGCGGGGAGGAGATCGGCGTCGAGACCGGGGTCGTCGGCAGCGCGGGTGGTGGTGACGACGACCGTCCCCTCGCCCAGGAGCGACGCCGGGACGTCGAGGCGCGCCGAGACGACCGCGAGCGCGGGGACGGGTGCCAGGCCTGCCGCACGCCGCCGCGTCGTGTCGACGGACTCGGCCGTGATGCGGCCGTATTCCTCGTCGCGCGCCGTGCCGGCGCCCACGAGCACGACGTCGCAGGCATTCCGCATCGCGGTGTAGGCGTCGTGGTCGGCCGCGCCGCCGAGGTCGCCCGAGACGCCCTCGGCGCCCGTGACGGAGCCGTCGACGGTGCTGACGAAGTTCAGGCGCACCCACGGTCTCGGGGCGCCGGTGCCGTCGGTGCCGACGGGGTGGGCGTAGAGCTCCGCGAGCTCGTCGACGCTCGGACGGTCGGGCCGGATCGTGGTCACGTTGCCATACTGCCGTCATGGCGACCGAGCTGCGCGACGTCCTCTCCACCACGGGTCTGATCGACCTGACCGGCATCGACGCGCGGTCCACTCCCGCGTTCGACGGCGACAAGGCGGCCGGCAAGGCTGCCCTCGCGGGTCTCGTCCCGGAGCTCGCCGAGCTGCAGGAGAAGCTCTACGCCGGTGGTCGCACCGGCACGACCACGAGGAAGGTGCTGCTGGTCCTGCAGGGCATGGACACCTCGGGCAAGGGCGGCACGGTCCGCACCGTCGCGGGACTGGTCGATCCGCAAGGACTCCTGCTGTCGTCCTTCGGGAAGCCGACGGCCGAGGAGCTCGCCCACGACTTCCTGTGGCGGATCGAGCCCCGACTGCCGGTGGCAGGCCACATCGGAGTCTTCGACCGCTCGCACTACGAGGACGTCCTGATCGGCCGCGTTCGGGGGCTGGCCCCGCCGGAGGAGATCGAGCGGCGCTACGCGGCCATCATCGACTTCGAGCAGCGCTTCGTCGACGGAGGTGGCGTGCTGCTCAAGTGCCTCCTGCACATCGACCGCGACGTCCAGGCCGAGCGGCTCCGAGCCCGGCTGAACGACCCGACGAAGTACTGGAAGTACGACCCGTCCGACCTCGACGAGCGGGCCCTGTGGGACGACTACCGGACGGCGTACGAGGTCGCTCTGGATCGCACGTCCACGCCGTCGGCGCCGTGGTTCGTCGTGCCGGCCGGTCTTAAGTGGTACCGGAACTGGGCCGTCGCGACGCTGCTGCTGGAGTCGCTGCGCTCGCTGGACCTCGACTGGCCCCCGGCGGACTTCGACCCGGCCACCGAGCTCGCCCGCCTGGACGGCGAGGAGTCGGTGACCGGGTCGTGAGTCAGGCGCTCAGACGCCCGCGAACAGGTTGTCGAACGACACCAGGCCGACGGCGCCCACGGCGTACCGCGCGAGGATGATCGAGGCGATCTCCTCGTTGACGCCGAGCGGCTCCGCCACGGCGACGGCTCCGGCCTCGTAGGACAGCTCGCGGACACGGTCGGGCAGCAGCCCGGGCGCCAGGAACAGCATGCCCACGGCGATGTGACGGCGACCGTCGGCCCGATGGGCCCGCACGGCCTCACCCGCCGCCGGCGGGACGCTCGACGCGAACGCCGCGATCGTCGGCAGCTTGTGGTGGGCTCCCCAGGCGCGGGCGGCCCGGGCGATCGCCGCGTTCGCGACAGGATCGGTGGAACCCGCACCCGCGAGCACGAGGGCGTCGAGCTCGCGCACACGCCGGTCCTTGAGCGCCTCACGGAGCCGCAGGTCGAGCACGCGGAACAGGGCACCCTCGATGCCGAGCACGTCGGTCGTCTCGATCCGCAGGCCCTCATGACGCTTGGCCGCGGCCGCCACGACGGCGGGGACGTCGTACTTGGCGTGGTACGCCTCCGTCAGCAGCAACGGGACGACGACGATCTCGGAGTGTCCCTCGGCCACGAGCCGGTCGACGACGCTGTCGAGGTTCGGATCGCTGTGGTCGAGGAAGGCGGGAGCCACCCGGAGGTCAGGACGCATGCACGCGACCATCTCCGTCAGGGCTGTGATGGTGCGGGCCGACCGCGGGTCGCGGCTGCCGTGCGCCAGGGCAATGAGTGCAGGTGCGCTCATGATGTCCTCCTTTCGTGGTGCTCGGCCCCAGATGGTGACTCCGCCTGGGGCTGGGCGTGGGTGGTGATGGTGGTCGGGTCGAGCTGGCCGATGAACGAGAGGTGGAAGGCACGCAGACAGCTGCGACACTCCCAGGCGCCGTGCTTCTCGCCGTGCGGGCGCAGGTCCTCGTCGGCGCAGTAGGGGCAGTGGAACGGGACGGCTCGTGCGGTCATCGTGGTGCCCTCCTCATCGCAGGGCCTCCTCGTCGGCCCGGGCGACCCAGTGCGCGAACGACTCGTCGTGGTCGCGCTCCTTCAGGTAGCCGCGGGTCAGCCGCTCGACGTAGTCGGGCAGCTGGGCGCCCGTGACCTTGTGGGCCCGGATCTTTCGGCCGAAGCCGGCCTGCAGTCCGAGGGCGCCGCCCAGGTGGACCTGGAAGCCCTCGACCTGGTCGCCGTTCTCGTCGAGGACGAGCTGACCCTTCAGGCCGATGTCAGCCGTCTGGATGCGGGCGCAGGAGTTGGGGCAGCCGTTGATGTTGACCGTGATGGGGGTGTCGAGGTCCGGGACGCGCTGCTCCAGCTCGTTCACCAGGTCGATGCCGCGCTGCTTGGTCTCGACGATCGCGAGCTTGCAGAACTCGATGCCGGTGCAGGCCATCGTGTTCTGGCGCCACGCCGACGGGCGGGCCTGGAGGCCGATCTCGGCCAGGGCTTCGACGAGCGACTCGACCCGGTCCTCCTCGACGTCGAGGACGACGAGCTTCTGCATCGGCGTCGTGGCGACCCGCTGCGAGCCGTGCGCCTCGACGATGTCGGCGACCTGGTTCAGCAGGGTGCCGGAGATGCGGCCCACGGCCGAGGCGACGCCGACGTAGTAGCGGCCGTCGTTCTGGCGGTGCACGCCGACGTGGTCGACCGGCGTGGCCGGGACCTCAGGCGCGTCCAGGTCGATCAGCTTGCGCTCGAGGTACTCGGTCTCGAGGACCTCGCGGAACTTCTCGATGCCCCAGTCGGCCACGAGGAACTTCAGACGGGCGCGGGCGCGCAGACGGCGGTAGCCGTAGTCGCGGAAGATGCTGACGATGCCCTCCCAGACCGCGGGGACCTCGTCGATCGGCACCCAGGCGCCGAGGCGCTGCGCGAGCATCGGGTTGGTCGAGAGGCCACCGCCGACCCAGACGTCGAAGCCCGGACCGTGCTCGGGGTGGATCGCGCCGATGAAGGCGATGTCGTTGATCTGCGGCACGACGTCGTGGCCGGGGTGACCGCTGATCGCGGACTTGAACTTGCGGGGGAGGTTCGAGAACTCCCGGTCGCCGATGTAGCGGCTCTCGATCGCGTCGATCGCGGGCCGGGCGTCGATGATCTCGGCCTCTGAGACGCCGGCGACAGGGCTGCCGAGGATCACGCGAGGGCAGTCGCCGCACGCCTCCTGCGTGGACAGGCCGACCGACTCCAGCTTCTCCCAGATCGTCGGGACGTCCCGGACGTCGATCCAGTGGTACTGCACGTTCTGGCGGTCGGTGAGGTCGGCCGTGTCGCGGGCGTACGTCGTGGAGATCTCGCCGATCGTGCGCAGCTGCTCAAGGTTCAGCTGGCCGCCGTCGATGCGGACCCGCAGCATGAAGTGCTCGGCGTCGAGCTCCTCCGGCTCCAGCGTCGCGGTCTTGCCGCCGTCGATGCCGGCCTTGCGCTGCGTGTAGAGGCCCCACCAGCGGAAGCGACCGCGCAGGTCGCCCGGATCGATGCTCTCGAAGCCGCGGTGCGCGTAGATGTTCTCGATGCGGGCCCGCACGTTGAGGGGGTTGTCGTCCTTCTTGGACTGCTCGTTGGCGTTGAGCGGCTCGCGGTACCCCAGCGCCCACTGGCCCTCGCCGCGCTTGGGGCGGGGACGGCGGGGTGCGGCGGTGTCGGACTGAGCCATGGACTTCCTCACGGGAGGAGCGCACGGCGGGGCCTCGGAACACGGCGGTCGCCGCGCGCCCGGACGATCAAACGGTCAACGGGGGCGCTGGATCAGCGACACATCGAGGAGCGCGCACGGCCCAGGTCGACGTGGAGACGCTCCACGAGCCAGACGGGATGTGCGAACTTCATGGGTCGAGTTTGTCGGTGCAGACTCGATCCGCCAAACATTCGTCTCACGATCCGAACATGGCATCCACATCGCGAGACGCACGAGAGGTGGGTGCTGGAATCCCGTGACCCGATGTGGCGTGGGTCACGTGTTTGCTCAGTCCGAGGCCGGCAGGAGCGTGCTGACCGCGTAGGCGCCGATGACCGAGCCGACCGCACCCGCCGCGATCGCGATGGCCGCGGCGTCCCAGGGGAGAA
>JAHEXN010000258.1 GCA_023252095.1 Actinomycetes bacterium
GGCACGTGCTCGTGGTCGAACGTCACGACCGAGACGCCCTCCGCGACGCGCTCGAGGTCGGCGAGCACCGTGTGGTCGCCCACGAACGAGTCGGCGACGACCTGGGCCGCGGACACGTCCGGCCCCTCCGCGAGCAGACGGATGCGGAGCCCCAGCGCGATCGCCGGCTGCTGCATCATCCGGGCCAGCTGGCCTCCACCGACGACTGCCAGGTGCGCGCGCGACATGCGCCGAACTCTAGCGAGCACAGAGGGGCCACGCGCCGACAGCATCGACCACCGGGGGCTGGACGGGCCGAGCCGCAGGCCAGGCGGGCGCCCGGGCGTAGCCCCGCACCGGTGCCCTTCGAGGCTCGCTCGTTCCTCGCTCGCACCTCAGGAACCGGAACGAACCGGTGGAGCGGCGACGAAGGAGCCGCGCGACTCACCGCCCGCGCCTCAGCGGCTGCGGAAGGCTCGGCGTTGCGTCACGGTGATGGGCGCGACGTCACCGAAGCCGCGCAAGGGGCGCGGCGGCAGGGCCCGGGTCGCGAACTCCGGGCCGAGGGCCTTGGCCGTCGCGTCGTCGACGAGCACGCGGTTGGCGCGGGCCACGTGCGAGAGCCGGGCCGCGAGGTTGACCGGCGGGCCGAAGACGTCACCGAGACGACTCACGACCGAACCCGTCGCGAGACCCACGCGGATCGCCGGGACGTCGTCTCGCGCACCCACGGTGCTGACGAGCTCGAGCGCGATCCGCGTGGCCTCCACCGGGTCGACCGTGACGTAGAGGACCGCGTCGCCCAGGGTCTTGATGACGCGCCCGCCGCCCACCGTGATGACATCGGCGCCCCGCTCCTCGAAGCGCTCGACGAGCGTGCCGAGCGCCGCGTCGTCGAGCTGGTTCGTGAGGGACGTGAAGCGGCTCAGGTCCGCGAAACCCACCGTCATCGTGGTCGTGCGCAGCTCGGTGTCGTTGGCGCCGATCGCCTCCATGCGGGCCGCCGCCACCGTGAGGTGGCGTCGCCAGACCTGGACGAGGATGTCCTCGAACCGGGGGGCCAGCTCCGTGGCGAGCGTCAGCGCGACGCCGAGACGGCTGTCGGCGCGGCCGACCTCGACGTCCCGCTCCATCTCGTCGACGAGCGTCGCGACCTCCCAGTCGGCCAAGCGCGCCATCGTGACGCCCATGGCCCGCGCGAGGCGCAGGACCGTGTCCTCGGTGAGCAGGTCGGACTGGATCGCCGCCTTGACGAGCTCGAACGCCGCGACGTCGGCATCGCCGAAGGCCTGGCGATCGCCGGGCTCGGGGAAGCCCAGGGCCCGCCACAGACGGCGCGCGAGCTCCGGGTCGAGCTCGGCGTCCCCCGCAGCGACCACGATGTCGCGGTCGAGCTCCTCGCGCAGCAGCAGGCCGAGCAGCTGATTGCGCAACGAGACCCGGCGCGGCTCGCGCAGAGGCTCGTCGGGCGGCGGGGAGGTGGGGCGGGACATCGCGGGCGGCTCAGTCGTCGTTCTGGTTCTGCACCTCGAACACCAGGTCGCTGATGCGGCGGTGGAACTGCTCGACCGACGGGATGTCGTCGAGCTTCATCCCCTCCTCGTCGGCCGCGTTGTGGACGATGAGGGTGCCGGAGCGCAGGATGCGGTCGTTGAGGTTCTTCTCGTACGAGACGTCGTTGATGCGGCTCAGCGGGATGACTCGACCATGCCGCGTCAGGATGCCCTTCTGCTCCACGATCCGACGGTTCGTGAGGGTGTAGGTCCACAGGTACCAGCGCAGGAACGGGACGACCGAGAACCACAGGAGCACGACGGCCCCGATCCCGATGATCGCCCACCGGACGTAGCCGTCACCCGCGTCGCCGACCTGCGCCGCGCCGAAGGCTCCCGCGAACGCCACCACGAGCAGCACGACGAAGGGCAGGAAGAGCGCCTTGACGTGCGTCCGGGTGGTCTGGATGTTGTGCTCACCGGACATGAGCATCTTCTCGGACAGCGCCATGGGCTGATCTTGTCATGCGGCGTGCGCGCCGGGGAGCCTTCGACTCAGTCGCGGGCCCGGACGTGCGTCACGTCACCGGCGCTGACGGCGGTCCCGGCCACGACGAGCCGCCCGTCGACGTCGACGTCCTCGGCCCTGCCGTGGAGCACCGACCCGTCGGGCATCGCGACGTCCACCACACGTCCGACCGTGTCACAGCGAGCGACGTAGGCCGCGCGCAGCTCGGCGGGCTCGCCCTGCTCCCATCGGCGGTACACCTCGTCAAGGTGCCCCAGCAGGAGCGGGAGGACGCGCCCCCGGTCGAGCTCCGCGGCTCCGGCGATCCGCAACGACGTCGCGTGCGGGACGGGGAGCTCGTCCTCGGTCAGGTCGACGTTGAGCCCCACCCCGACCACGGCAGCGGCGGTGGACTCGGTGCCCGGCGTCTCGACGCGCTCGAGCAGGATGCCCGAGATCTTGCGCCCGTCGACGAGGACGTCGTTGGGCCACTTGAGCCGGCCGCGCACGCCGAGGTCGACGAGCGTCGCGTCCAGCGCCAGGCCGGCCGCGAGCGGCAGCCAGACCCAGTGGCGCAGCGGGACCTCGGGGCGCCACACGACCGAGACCGCGATGCCGCTGCGCTCGGGCATCGAGAAGGTCCGGTCGAGCCGGCCACGGGCCGCGAGCTGGTGGTCGGCCGTCACGACCGACCCGTGGGGCGCGCCCTCGCGGGCCCACTGCGCGGCATCGGCGTTGGTGCTGCCGGTCTCGGCGAGCACCCGCAGGTCGCCGGAGCGGTGCCCGAGGGAGGCCGCCAGCGCGGCGGCGTCGAGCGGTCGGCGAGGAGGTCGGGCGTCCACGTGGCCAGAGTCGCACAGCCACGCGGGCAACCTCACAGCACGGTCACCGCTGACGGTGGTTACGCTGACCCCCGTGACCGAACCGCAGACCACCGACGATCTTGAGATCCGGCCCGAGCTCCACACCACGGCCGGCAAGCTCGCGGACTTCCGTGACCGCCACCACGAGGCGACCGTCGTCGTCGCCGAGAACGCCGCCGAGAAGCAGCACCAGCGGGGTCGCAAGACCGCCCGCGAGCGCATCGAGCTGCTCATCGACGAGGGCTCGTTCGTCGAGCTCGAGGCGCTCGCCCGGCACCGCAGCCACTCCGCGGCCCTGAAGGACCGGCGGCCCCTGGGCGACGGCGTCATCACGGGCTACGGCACCGTCGACGGCCGTCAGGTCGCGGTCTTCAGCCAGGACTTCAGCGTCTTCGGCGGAAGCCTGGGCGAGGTGTACGGCGAGAAGATCACCAAGGTCATGGACCTGGCGATGAAGGCCGGCTGCCCCATCATCGGCATCAACGAGGGCGCCGGCGCCCGCATCCAGGAGGGCGTCGTCTCGCTCGGCCTGTACGGCGAGATCTTCAAGCGCAACGTGCACGCCTCCGGCGTCATCCCTCAGATCAGCATGATCATGGGCAACTGCGCGGGTGGCCACGTCTACTCCCCGGCCGTCACCGACTTCACGATCATGGTCGACAAGACCTCCGGCATGTTCATCACCGGCCCCGACGTCATCAAGACCGTCACCGGCGAGGACGTCACGATGGAGGAGCTCGGCGGCGGTCGCACGCACAACACCAAGAGCGGCAACGCCCACTACCTGGCCGCCGACGAGGACGACGCGGTCGAGTACGTCAAGGCCTTGCTCTCCTACCTTCCGCAGAACAACCTCGAGGAGCCCGAGGTCTACGACGAGGTCGCCGACCTGGAGCCGAACGAGGCGGACGAGGCGCTCAACACGCTGATCCCCGACTCCGACAACGTGCCCTACGACATCCGCACGGTCATCGAGACCGTCCTCGACGACGGTGACTTCCTCGAGGTCCAGCCGCTCTTCGCGCCCAACATCGTGATCGGCTACGGCCGGGTCGAGGGCCGCAGCGTCGGTGTCGTGGGCAACCAGCCCATGCAGTTCGCGGGCTGCCTCGACATCGACGCCTCCGAGAAGGCTGCGCGCTTCGTGCGCACGTGCGACGCGTTCAACATCCCCGTGCTCACGTTCGTCGACGTCCCGGGCTTCCTGCCGGGCACCGAGCAGGAGTGGAACGGCATCATCCGCCGTGGCGCCAAGCTGATCTACGCCTACGCCGAGGCCACGGTCCCGCTCATCACGATCATCACGCGCAAGGCCTACGGCGGCGCGTACGACGTCATGGGGTCCAAGCACCTCGGGGCCGACGTCAACCTGTCGTGGCCGACCGGCCAGATCGCGGTCGTCGGCGCCTCGGGCGCGGTCAACATCCTGTACCGCAAGCAGGTCGCGGCGGCCGACGATCCCGAGGCGGCACGCCAGGAGCTCATGACAGCGTACGAGGACGAGCTCTGCAACCCGTACATCGCGGCGGAGCGCGGCTACATCGACGCGGTCATCGAGCCCGCGGCGACGCGCGCCGAGGTCACGAAGGCCCTGCGCCTGCTCAAGACCAAGCGCGAGACGCTGCCGCCCAAGAAGCACGGGAACATCCCCCTGTGAGCGCGGCGACCGAGTGGACTGAGTGATGAGCGACGAGTCGACCCAGACGACCCCGGAGCCGCTGAAGCCTGCGCTCCGGGTCGTCAAGGGCGATCCCACGCCCGAGGAGCTCGCGGCGCTCGTCGCGGTGCTGGCCGCCCGGGCCGCCGCCGCCGCCGATGCCGCCGCACGGGCCCGCAAGCCCGTGCGCTCGGAATGGGGCAGCCCCGCCCGGGCCGTCCG
>JAHEXN010000259.1 GCA_023252095.1 Actinomycetes bacterium
CACGTCCTGCTGATCGACAAGTCCCCCGCGTCGATCCGCTCCGAGGCCGTGCCCGGAGCGCAGTGGCTGCTCGCGGACGCGTGCGAGCTCTCGTCGCTGGAGGAGGCGCGCCTGGAGACGTGCGACGTCATGATCTCCGCCACGGGCGACGACAAGGCCAATCTCGTGATCTCGCTGCTCGCCAAGACCGAGTTCGCCGTGCCGCGCACCGTGGGGCGGGTCAACCACCCGTCCAACGAGTGGCTGTTCGGCGAGTCGTGGGGCGTCGACGTCGCGGTCTCGACCCCGCGGCTCATGGCGGCGCTCGTCGAGGAGGCCGTCGCGGTCGGCGACCTCGTGCGCCTGTTCACGTTCCGCCAGAGCAACACCAACCTGGTCGAGCTGACGATGCCCGAGGACTCGCCGCTCGTCGGCACCCGGGTGGCCGACGTCCCGTGGCCCGGCGACGTCCTGCTCGTGGCGATCCTGCGCGACACGTCGATCCTCAGCCCGGACCGCGACCGAGCACTGGAGGCCGGTGACGAGCTGCTGTTCGTGACGCAGACCGACGCCGAGGCCGAGCTCGCGGCCCTGCTCGCGCCGAAGAACGCCTAGCCCGGCAGGGGTCCCGGGCCCTGGGCGGGAGATCCCGACCGGCAGGGGTCCCCGGCCCTGGGCGGGAGATCCCGACCGGCAGGGGTCCCGGGCCCTGGGCGGGAGATCGAACAGCGTCAGATGAAGGGGTCCGGCTGGCCCACCGGGCCGAGGAGCTCCTTGGCCTGCGCCAGGTGACGGTGCTCGACGAGCACCTCGTACCGCGTGGCCACGACCGTCCGCACGCTGCTGAAGTCGCGTCGTCCGCGCGTCGCGGCGTACCCCAGCAGGGCCCAGACCGCCCCGAAGCCGGCGCCGACGAGGGCACTCGTGGCGACGATCTGCAGCAGACTCGTCTCGGACGCGAACAGCCCGATCAGCAGACCGACCAGGACGCCGAGCCACAGCCCGGACAAGGCACCGGCCGCGCCGACCCGCCCCGTCGTGAGACGACCGGTGACGCGCTCGACCTGCTTGAGGTCGGTGCCCACGATCATCAAGTTCTGGACCGGAAACTCGGCGTCGGAGAGGGCGTCGACCGCCTTCTGCGCCGCGTCGTAGTCGTCGAAGGTCGCGAGGCTCTGCGGGAACTCGAGGGAGAAGATCTGGCTCACGCTGTCGAGCGTAGCCCCGTCCCCCACGATCAGGGCGTGTCGCGCGGCTCGACCTCGTCGTCGACCGCGAGCGCCGGGCGGGTCAGGGTCGATGCCGGCGTGGAGTTGCGGCTCAGGACCCAGGCCATCGCCAGGAGCGCGGCGACCTGGAGCGGCCACCCCATGACGATCTTCGCGGTGCCGAGCAGGCCGACCTCGTCGGCGGCGTAGAGCGGGTACTGCACCACGACGCGGAGCACGCACGGCAGGGCGAGGAGCCAGGTCAGGCGCGAGCACAGCTTGACCAAGGCGCGGTCGCGGTGCCACGACGTGGCGTCGCCGCTCAGGCTGCCGACGAGGAACCCGACGAGGGGCCACCCCACCAGGATCGTGCTGATCAGCACGACCGCGTAGCCGCCGTTGTAGAGGATGCCGGGCAGGAAGACGTCGCGGGCTTCTCCCGATCGCGAGGCGAACAGGGCGCCGACGCCGATCACGAGCAGCGAGTTGATGACGAACTGCGGCGTGCTGCGCTGCACGAGCCGGACGACCAGCAGCACGACCGCCATCGCGACGGCGATCACGATCGAGCGCCGCAGCTCGTCGGTGGTCAGGTAGGCGATCAGGAACGCCAGGCTGGGCACGGCGCTCTCGACGACACCGCGCAGGCCTCCGAACGCGGCGGACAGCTGTCGCCGGACGAGCTCCTCGACGGTCTCGACGGTGGGGTCAGGCATCGAGCTCGTACGCGGGGTTGTGGACGACCTTGCGTCCCCCGCGGGTGCCGAGCCGGCCTCGCGCCGTGAGCGAGCGGCCCGTGGTGATGCCGGTGATGCGCCGACGCCCGAGCCAGACGAGCGTGACGCTGTCGGACCCGTCGTACAGCTCGGCCTCGAGCGTCGAGATCCCATCGACCGAGCGCTGTGTCACGGTACGCACGACGCCGTGGATCGCGACGCGCTCTCGTTCGACGGTGTCGGCCATGTGGCAGCAGCCCGACCGCTCGGCGTCGTCGCGCAGGTCGGCGGCATCGCGCTGCTCGGTCGTGAACCGGTCGAACGCACGGCTGAGGATTCCCGGCATGTCTCGATCCTACGACGCGTCGGTGTCGGCGTCCGACGTGTTGTCCGCACGGCTCTCGGCGGACTCACCGTCGGTGGCACGGGCACCGGGCGGGAGGGTCAGGGGCAGGACCTCGCCGGCTCGCCGCGCCTCGGGACCGCGCACCACGACGACGCCTCGGAACACGTCCATGAGATCGCCGTCGTCGCGGGGCTCCTTGGCGACCGGCCCGAGGAACGTGCCCCGGAGCGTCCACCGCGGGCCGTCGACGCCGATGACCCGGCTGGGCTGGATCGCCGGGGCGCCGTCCGGGGTCTTGACCGGAAGGACGCACCGCACCTCGGTGCCGAACGGGCCGTCGACCTCCTCGGCGGTGCCCTCGCGCTCCTGGACCTCGCGCACCACGTCGGCGCGCAGCTCCTCCCACAGGCCGCCGTCGCGTGGCGCGGCGAAGACCCGCAGGCGCAGGGCGCCCTCAGGCCCCCGGAGCAGCACGACGGGGACCTGTCCGTCGTTGTCGTTCGCGGGCCGCTGCACGACGTAGCCGGCGGGCACGCTGAACCTCAGGGCACCGAAGTCGACCCGCCGCCCCAGCTCGGGCTGGTCCGCGAGGTCCCACGGGCCCCCACCGCTCTCGGATTCCCGCTGAGCCGCCGCGGCCTCCTGGTCGCGCTCGGCCTGGGTGCTGGTGTCGGCCTCGGTGCTGGTGTCGCGGTCGGCGCCTCGTCGGCGCGGCGAGAAGATTCCCATCAGACGTCCTTCCGGTGCAAGCTCTCGTGTCCGCCGGTCGACCCGTAGCCGCCGGCGCCCCGTTCCGTCTCGTCGAGCGTGTCGACCTCCACGAACTGGGCCGTCTCGACCCGCTGCACGACGAGCTGGGCGATGCGGTCGCCGCGGCTGACCGTGAACGGCTCACGGGGGTCGTGGTTGACCAGGACGACCTTGATCTCACCACGGTAACCGGCGTCGATCGTGCCGGGGGTGTTGACGATCGAGACACCGTGCCGCCAGGCCAGCCCCGACCGCGGGTGGACGAAGGCGGCGTGACCCTCGGGCAGCGCGATGGCGACGCCCGTGGGCACGAGCTCGCGCTCGCCCGGGGCGATCGTGACGTCGACCGTGCTCACCAGGTCGGCACCCGCGTCGCCCGGGCGGGCGTACGTCGGCAGCGGGACCTCCGGATCGAGACGGGTCAGGGGGATGGAGACCATGGCGCCGACCCTAGACTGGCGGGGTGACGCACCGCGAACGACTGACCGCTCCCGTCGCGTGGTGGGTCGGGGCCACGGCCTTTGGCCTCACGTGCGGCTGGCTCGTGTTCGTCGCAACGACGCCGGTCTTCGCCACCGTCGCAACGGTCCTGGCGGCTGCCGTGGGCTACGGCCTGGTCGGCGCGTACGGCGCCCTGCGGGTCGCCGTCGACGACGAGCTGCATGCGGGGCGCGCGCACATCTCCCCGGAGTTCCTGGGCGAGGTGGAGGTCCTCGACCGCACCGCGTACCGCGAGGTCATGGGGCCGCGCGCCGACGTCCGCGCCTGGCTCGCGACCCGGCCGTGGATCGACACCGGGGTCCGCGTCACGATCGACGACCCCGCCGACCCGCACCCCTATTGGCTGCTCGGCAGCCGCCGTCCTGATCGCCTGGCTGCCGCGATCGAGGACCTGCGGCAGACTGGTCGCCGCACCGCCGCCGGCGGCGCACCGCAGAAGGGAGCCTGACCGTGGCCAAGAAGCGTCGTCAGCGCACGAAGCACGCGACCCCGGCGACTCCGTCGCCCACGCCGAAGCAGGGACGCCGGGCCAAGACGGCCTGGAGGCTCATGGACCGCTCCACGACGCTCGCCGCCACGGTCGCCGCCCCCGTCGTCGCCAACAGCGCGTGGCGCCTCGTGACGGGCCGCAAGCCCCCGACGGCGTCCGACAACCCCGAGGTCGAGCTCCGTGAGGCGATCGGCTGGGCCATCGTCGGCGGCGCGCTGGTGCAGGTCGTCAAGGTCGCCGTTCGGCGTCAGACCGCGCAGTACTGGGTCTCCTCGACCGGCCACCTGCCCCCGGGCATGAAGGGCGTCAAGGGTGAGCTCATGGCCAAGGAGGTCGCCGAAGCGAAGGCCGAGCACACGGCGAGCACGCGGAAGAAGAAGCGCAAGAACCGCTAGCCCAGAGCCAGGGGCGGTGCCTCAGCCACCCCATACGGGCTCATTCGGTGGCCGAGCCACCGCCCGCCCGGGCAAGTGGGTCATTCCGTGGCGGATCCGCCGCCCACCCCGGACGGCCGGAACCGGGCGGCGGCAGTCACCACGCCGCTCTGTCCGTGGCCGCTTGTCAGCGGGCGCCGGGCCAGGTCAGCCGCGAGCGGTCTCAGACCGCCGGGCCGACCCGGGTTACGCCTCGACTCAGTAGGCGCAGTCGCGGCAGATGAGCTGCCCGTTCTTCTTCTCCTCGGCCAGCTGGCTGCGGTGGTGCACCAGGAAGCACGAGCTGCACGTGAAC
>JAHEXN010000022.1:0-9582 GCA_023252095.1 Actinomycetes bacterium
GCGGCCAAGCCGGGTTGGTCGTTCACCGACGGCCTTCCCCTGCCGATCGCGGCTGACCCGAACTTCGCCACGACGTGCACCGACGGTGCCATCACGGCCGGTGGCGGCGCGGGTGACACCTCGATCTCCCTGGCGGGCGACCTGGACGCCGGGCAGACGCACTGCACGTTCGAGTTCGACGTCGTGACCCCGTCCGACGCCGAGGAGGACGACAGTTGGACCAACGGCCCGGGCGACCTCAGCGACGTCGTGGGCCTCAAGCCCCCGGCTCCTGCGACCGTCACGATCGGTGAGCGCCTGTTCGGCCAGTGTGCCGACCTGGTGACCTTCGACTCCGGTCCCGAGAGCTGGCGCGTCGCGTCCACGACGAACGGCACGACGCCGAACGCGGGATACCCGCAGCCGATCGGCTGGTCGGCGAGCGAGGGCAATCCCGGTGGCACCCTCACGACGAACGACGTCGACGGCCAGTGGACCGAGATCTGGAGTCCCGAGCTGGCGTCCAACGGGTTCACGGCCGACTACAGCTTCCTCGACGGCGAGCTGATGCAGTTCGACTACCGCAACGACACGGGCATCGACTTCAACCTGTACCTGTCGATCCGAGGCAACAACGGTGACCAGATCTGGTTCAACTTCGCGCCGCAGATCACCGACTCCCAGGCGTGGAACCGCGTCCGGGTGCCGATGGACGCGGCCGAGTGGCACACCGGGTTCAGCACGTCGACGGGCACGAACCTGTCCTCGCCCGCGCCGACGCAGGCTGAGTTCGAGGCCATCCTGGGCAGCGTCGAACGCTTCGTGGTCTCGGCGGAGGGTCAGGTGGGTCAGGACCTGACGTTCCTGGACAACTTCGGCCAGCCGTGTGACGACCTGGGCGACGCGCCGTCGAGCTACGGCACGAGCTGGGACGGCGAGAACGGACCGAGCCACCGCATCGAGGGCTTCGATCCCGCGACCGGCGCGGCGCCGCTCATGCTCGGGTCCACCGTGGACATCGAGGACGACGGTGCGCCGTCGGCCGACGCCGACGGCGACGACACCGCGGGCACGGACGACGAGGACGCGGTGGCCCTGCCGATCGCCGTTCGCTCCGGTGAGCAGACGACCGCCACGGTCCAGGTCACGAACAACTCGGCCACACCGGCGACGCTGGCCGGCTGGCTCGACCTGAACGACGACGGCGTCTTCCAGGCCGGCGAGCGGGTCACGGTGCCCGTGCCGGCCAGCTCCGGCACGGCCGACTACGCGGTGACCTTCCCGGTCATGGCCACGGAGGCCGAGACGTTCGCCCGGTTCCGCGTGTTCTCCGGCACGGTGGCGGCTCCGCTGCCCACCGGTCCGGCGAACGGCGGTGAGGTCGAGGACCACGTGGTCGAGATCGCCGATCCGGCGATGACGCTCGAGAAGTCGGCCACGCTCAGCGACTCCAACGGCAACGACGTCGCCGACGTGGGCGAGGCTGTCTCGTACAGCTTCACGGTCGAGAACACCGGAAACGTGACCCTGACCGACATCGCGATCGACGATCCGCGGCTGACCGATCTTCCGGACCCCGCGCTGGCGTCGTTGGCTCCGGGGCAGACCGAGACGGTGGGTCCGTACACCTACTGGGTCACGCAGGCCGACGTCGATGCGGGCGAGGTCTACAACTCGGCCACGGCCTCGGGCACCGATCCGTGGGGTGACGAGACCGACACGCCGCCGAGCGAGGTCACGGTCCCGACGCCGGAGCGTGTGCCGGGCCTGTCGGTCATCAAGTCGGGCAAGCTCGACGACCGCAATGGCAACGGTCTGGCCGACGTGGGCGAGAAGATCACCTACTCGTTCGACGTGCGCAACACGGGCAATGTCACGATGCGCGACATCAGCGTCGTCGACTCGAAGGTCACGGGGCTCACGCCCAACGACTTCGACCTCGTGCCGGCCGGGTCGCAGGTCGTGACCGCGGATCCGTACACCGTGACCCGCGACGACGTTGCCCGCGGCAGTGTCGACAACGTCGCCACCGCCACGGGCACGGACCCGATGGGTGGTCAGCTCACGAGCCCCGAGTCGCGGGTCTCGACCAAGACGGCGGGGAGCGACCTGCCGTCGACCGGGTCGGACGTGGGTCTCTGGGCCGCGGGCCTCGGCCTGTTGCTGCTGCTCGCCGGTGGCGGCGCGGCCTACGCCGGCCGGCCCCGCCGGCAGGGTCAGCACGTCTGATCCGCTCGGAGTGATCGGCGACGCCGCCGTGTGAGGGGAGACCCTCGCGCGGCGGTGTCGCTGCGTCCAGGTGTTCAGCCCACCCCGTCAGTGCCCGAGTGCCGTCGCCACCATGCCGTCGCCACCGTGCTGTCGTCGGCCGTGCTGCCTCGCCGGAGGCCACGCGCCCCGAGGTCGGTCGCTGCCCACCGATACGATGAGGCCGTGACCGACGCTCCCGCGAAGCCCGTTCTCGACACCGTCTCCCACGCCGAGTCCACCCCGGAGCGCGAGCTCCCGTGGGCCGAGCTCGGGTTGAAGCCCGACGAGTTCGAGAAGATCGTCGAGATCCTCGGCCGACGCCCCACGGGCGCCGAGCTCGCGATGTACTCGGTCATGTGGAGCGAGCACTGCTCCTACAAGTCCTCCAAGGTGCACCTCAAGAAGTTCGGTGAGCTGCCGCAGGAGACGCCGCTCGGCAAGACGCTCGCCGGCATCGGCGAGAACGCCGGCGTGATCGACATCGGCCAGGGCTACGCCGTCACGTTCAAGGTCGAGTCGCACAACCACCCCAGCTACGTCGAGCCCTACCAGGGTGCGGCCACGGGTGTCGGCGGCATCGTCCGCGACATCCTCGCGATGGGTGCCCGCCCGGTCGCGGTCATGGACCCGCTGCGGTTCGGTCCGCTCGCCGCGCCCGACACCGCCCGCGTGCTGCCCGGCATCGTGGCCGGCGTGGGCGGCTACGGCAACTGCCTCGGCCTGCCCAACATCGGTGGCGAGGTCGTGTTCGACGAGTCCTACCTGGGCAACCCGCTCGTCAACGCCCTGTGCGTCGGCGTGCTGCGCCACGAGGACCTCCACCTCGCGCACGCCACCGGCGTCGGCAACCAGGTCGTGCTCTACGGCGCGCGCACGGGCGGCGACGGCATCGGCGGAGTCTCGGTGCTCGCCTCGGAGACGTTCGAGTCGACCGGCCCCTCGAAGCGTCCCGCGGTCCAGGTCGGCGACCCGTTCATGGAGAAGCTCCTGATCGAGTGCACGCTCGAGCTCTTCGCTGCTGGCGTCGTGGGCGGCATCCAGGACCTCGGAGGCGCGGGCCTGTCCTGCGCCACGAGCGAGCTCGCGTCGGCCGGCGACGGCGGCATGCGTGTCGAGCTCGACACCGTCCCGCTGCGCGACTCGTCGCTCTCGCCCGAGGAGATCCTCATGAGCGAGAGCCAGGAGCGCATGATGGCGGTCGTCGAGCCCGCGAATCTCGACGCGTTCATGGCGATCTGCGAGAAGTGGGACGTCGAGGCCGTCGTCGTCGGCGAGGTCACCGACACCGGACGGCTCGTGATCGACTGGCACGGCGAGACCGTTGTCGACGTGCCCCCGCGCTCGGTCGCGCACGACGGCCCGACGTACGAGCGTCCGTACGCCCGCCCGTTCTGGCAGGACATGCTGCAGTCCAAGACCGCCGAGCAGCTGCCGCGCCCCACCACGGGCCACGAGCTGCGCGAGCAGCTCGTGCAGATCCTCGCCTCGCCCAACATCGCCGACAAGTCGTGGGTCACCGACCAGTACGACCGGTACGTGCAAGGCAACACCGTCACGTCGCAGCCCGACGACGCGGGCGTCATCCGCATCGATCCGGAGACGAACCTTGGCGTGGCGGTCTCCACCGACTGCAACGGCCGCTTCGCCAAGCTCGACCCGTACATCGGCGCGCAGCTGGCCCTGGCGGAGTCGTTCCGCAACATCTCGGTCGCGGGGGCCCTGCCGCTCGCGGTCACCGACTGCCTGAACTTCGGCTCGCCGGAGGACCCCGACGTGATGTGGCAGTTCGAGCAGGCCACCCACGGCCTGAAGGACGCCTGCGCCGAGCTCGGCATCCCCGTCACGGGCGGCAACGTGTCGTTCTACAACCAGACCGGCGAGACCGCGATCCTGCCGACCCCGGTCGTGGGCGTGCTCGGCGTCGTCGACGACGTCACGAAGCGCGTCCGTCACGGCTTCGCGGCCGAGGGCGAGCACGTGCTCCTTCTCGGCTCGACGGAGGAGGAGCTCTCCGGGGGCACGTGGGCCGACGTCGTCCACGGGCACCTCGGCGGTCTCCCGCCCCGCGTCGACCTGCCGGCCGAGCAGGCGCTCGGCGCGCTCGTGCGCGACGCGATCGCGGCCGGCATCCTGACCTCCAGCCACGACCTCTCCGACGGCGGCCTGGCCGTCGCGCTCGCCGAGTCGACGTTCCGGCACGGCGTCGGCGTCACGGTCGCGCTCGACGACCCGTTCCTCGACCTGTTCAGCGAGTCGTCGGCCCGGGCCATCGTCACGGTGGCCGAGGCCGACCACGACGCCTTCGTCGCCCTGGCCGAGAAGCACGGCGTCGAGCTCGCGTCGATCGGTCGCACGGGCGGGCCGGACCTCGTCGTCGAGGGCCAGTTCAGTGTTCCGGTCGCGGAGCTCAAGCACGGCTGGCAGGCCACCCTGCCGGCCGTCCTCGGCACGATCATCGACTGAGGCGCGCAGCCAGCGCCCCATGAGGCCGCTCGCGGCAGGCTCCATGGCATGCTGGCGTGCGAGACCGCCGGGTACTTCGCCTTCCTGCAGCGCACCGACGCCTGAGGCCGAGATCTTCAGGGCCAGGCCGAGAGCGCGCTCTGCTGGTCGGTCACGCTGGCGAACAGGACGAACGGCCGTCCGGCGTCCAGGCTCGTGCCGACCCTCGCCAGTCCCGCCTTCTCGAGCACGCGGAGCGACGCCACGTTGTCGGCGAAGGCGTCGGCATGGACCGGCAGCCCGAGCTCGGAGCCGACGCGGCACAGCTCCTGGGCGACCTCGGTCGCCAGCCCGTGTCCCCACACGTCGGGATGGAGGGCGTAGCCGATCCAGAGCTGTGCCTGGCCGGCGTCGACCTGGGTGCGCAACATCGCGTCGCCGACCATGCGGTCCTGGTGCTCGATCGCGAGCCCCCTGACCCGGCGGCCGGGAGTCGGGTCGATGCCGGACAGTCGGCCCGCGATCCGCTGCTCGACCTCGGCGAGGCTGAGCGGGCCGTGCGAGAGGTAGGCGCAGACCTCCGGAAGTCGGCGGTAGGAGTGCATCGCGACGGCGTCGTCCGGCGCCAGCGGCCGCAGCGTGGTGTGGGCGGTCCGCCGCGGCCAGGGCAGCGCGAGAGGATCGGGAATCGGAGTCGCCATGTCGACATTCTCCGCGGTGCCGTCCGTTCCTGGATCGCCGGTCAGCATCCGCTTCCCGAAGCGCGTAGCCTGAAGGTGTACGCAGGCCGCGCGGAGGACGACCGGGCTCGGTGTCGCACACCATCCAGTCCCGAGGCGGACGCCAGATGAATCCCACGACCGACACGATCGACCAGGCGAGACCGGCGGGCGCGGCGCGCACCGGCGGCTACGTCAGCCACTTCACCGACCTGATGCAGGAGGTGAAGGCGGCCGGACTCCTGGAGCGGCGGCGGGGTTACTACCTCGCGCAGATCGGCGTGCACGTCGCTGCCTTCGTCGGCATCTGGGTCGGGTTCTTCCTGCTCGGCAACTCCTGGTTCCAGCTGATCCTCGCGGCGCTGCTCGGCGTGATCGTGACGCAGTTCGGCTTTCTCGGACACGACGCCGCGCACCGGCAGATCTTCTCCTCGCCTGCGCGCAACGCGTGGACCGCGCGCATCCTCGCCGGGGCCTTCGCGGGCCTGAGCTTCGCGTGGTGGCGGGCGAAGCACAACATGCACCACCGCGGTCCGAATCTCGAGGGGTACGACCCCGACATCGGGCCCGGCGCGATCGCCTTCACGCCGGGCATCGTGGCCCAGCGCACCACCGGCTTCGCGGGCTGGTTCGTCAAGCGTCAGGGCTGGCTGTTCTTCCCGCTGCTGACGCTCGAGGGTCTCAACCTGCACGCCGAGAGCATCCGCGCCGCGCGCGACAAGACCTCGAAGCAGCCCTGGCGGCGCACCGAGCTGACGCTCGTCGTCGGGCGGCTGTCGATCTACGTCGTCGTGCTGCTGGCGTTCCTGCCGCTCGGCAAGGCGCTTGCGTTCTTCGCGCTCCAGATGGCCGTGTTCGGCTTCTGCCTCGGGGCGTCATTCGCGCCGGCCCACAAGGGCATGCCGATCATCCCGCCGGAGATGAAGCTCGACTTCCTGCGCCGTCAGGTCATGGTGTCGCGCAACGTGCGCGGCAATCCCGTCACCGACTGGGCCATGGGCGGCCTGAACTACCAGATCGAGCACCACCTGTTCCCGAACATGCCGCGCTGCAACCTCAAGAAGGCCCAGCCCCTGGTCCGGGCCCACTGCGAGCGCGAGGGCATCGACTACATGGAGGTCGGGCTCTTCCACTCCTACGCGATCGTCGTCGACTACCTCAACAACGTGGGCCTGCGTGCTCGCGACCCGTTCGACTGCCCCCTCGCCGCCCAGCTGCGCGGATAGCCGTTCCGTGCTGCGGTCGGGCGGTGGATCCACCACGTAATGCGACCCAGCTGATGGGAGGCGGTGGATCTACCACGGAATGCCGCCCTATTCGGTGGCATGTTCACCCGCCCGCCCTGCCTGGCCCTCGTTCGGTGGTGAATCCACCGCCAGCCAGCGCTGTGGCGCCGTCGTTCGTGGCACCCCACTCGGCAGTCTCGGCGGCGGCATGGTGGGATCGGCGCCTCGTTCACTCTCCGACGATCAGGTGAAGCATTGCCTCGAATCGGACATCCGCAGGTCCGATCGTCGGTTCCCCGATCGCCGCCACATGCGGGCTGCTGTCCAGCCGTGCCGAGCGGGCTTCGAGCTCCTCGGGTGTCGCCGCGAGCTGCTCGCTGAGGCAGAAGCCGATCGTGGCGTGCTGGGCGGTCTGGATCAGGGTCACGAAGCCGTCGAGGTCTCCGCCGCCGACGGCCCAGGCTGCCAAGGGCTCCTCCATGCTCTCGAGCAGACCGGCGTCCTCGAGACGCGTTCCGCCGAGCAGGCGAGCCCCGTCGCGACAGCTGCTGATCGCCGCGCGCAGGGCCCGCGCGTAGGCCAGCGTCACGGCGCGCGAGCTGACCGGGCGCGCCGCGGCGGCGTCGACGGCGGCATCGATCGCAGGTCGCCACAGCTCGGTGCCGACCGCATTGAGCAGCTCGCCCTTGTCCTTGACGTACCAGTAGAGGGCCGGCGCCTGGACGTCGAGACGGCGTGCGACCGCACGCAACGACAGTGCGTCCAGTCCGACGGCGTTGAGCTCGGTCGTCGCCGCGCGGATGACACGGTCGAGGGTGAGGCCCTTCGGAGCACGGCTTGACACGCAGGCAGTTTAACAGTGTAAATGGATCCATGATTCGTTTAACACTGTTAAAGCGTTGGGCCTGCGCTGCGGCGGCGATCGTGAGTGCCGCGGCGCTCAGTTCCTGCTCCGCCTCGGAGGAGTCGATCCCCGTGGGGCGCGACATCGGTGAACCAGGTGACCTGGTCTCGGTCGAGCCGTTGGAGCGTGACGGGGGTGGTGGGGTCGGCCTCACCGCCTACCGCCTGATCTACCGCACGTCATCGATCCAGGGTCCCGAGGCCGAGCCCGTTGAGGTGAGCGGGTTGCTGCTGGTGCCCGACGAGATCGCGAGCGACGCGGTGACGAGCTACCAACACAGCAGCGCGGTCTCCCGCGAGGACGTCCCCACCGTCGCAGGCACCCCGCACCGTGAGGCGGCGCAGCAGCTCGCCAGATCGGGCCGGGTCGTGGTCGCCGCCGACTACCTCGGCCTGGGAGCGAGCGAGGGACTCCATCCGTGGCTCGATGCCGACACGGAGGCCTCGGCGGCGGCCGATCTCCTCCTCGCACTGCCCGATGCCCTCGCCGAGCTGGATCTCGCAGCTCCCACGAAGGTCGATCTCGTGGGCTTCTCGCAGGGCGCTCACGCGACCATGGCCCTGGCGCGGCGCCTCGGGTCCGGCCCGAGTGCGTTCGACGTCCGCAGCATCATCGGCATCGGCGGACCGTACCGACTCGATGCTGTCGACGTGCCGGCGCTCGTGAGCGGAGAATCCGACCCGATGGTGCGGTCCCTGGCGCTCGCGCGGCTGGTCGACACCGCCGCGGCTCTGGGCCATGACACCGCCGGCATGTTCGCCTCGGGCGTGGCCGAGGAGGTGCGTGACCTGTTCGACGGCACGCACACTGACGTCGAGGTGGTGACAAGCCTGCCGGAGGATCCACGTGGTCTGTTCAGTGACGAGGGCTGGGCAGCGCTGCTCGACCCGGAGGGTGTGTTCGGTCGCTGGCTCGCCGCGACCAGCACCGTCTGTGGCGGGTGGACCGCCGAGGTGCCGGTGACCTTGCTCCACGCGCGCGGCGACACCTCGGCGCTGCCGGCGAACTCGGAGCTGTGTCGCGACCAGTTGTCCGCTTCGGGCGTCACCGTCACGCTCGAGGACCTCGGCGACTTGGAGCACATTCCCTCGGGCGAGGCCGGGACGTTCCGGGCGATCGAGATCCTCCGGCAGGCCGATGGTGCCGTCAGCGGGCCGTGAGCGCCTCGAGCTCCGTCACGGCGACGTAGCGCTGCGAGATCCCGGGGCGGGTCCAGGTGAAGCCCTCCGGCGGCTCGTCGCCCACCGCGACCAGGCCGATGCGTTCCGTCTCGCCCGCGGGGAACGCCGCGGCGTAGTCGCGACCGTCGAACGTGGCCCACGGTCCGAGCGGTTCCTCCGGCGCGAGGTACCCACGGCCGTTGCGCCAGCCGTAGGCGGGCCCGTCGTAGTAGGTCAGCACCCGCCGCGACTCGTCGGGGTCGACGCGCCACAGGCAGCTGCCGTTCGGCACCCGCGTGCGTGCGACCGTGGCAACACCGCCGTCGGCCTGCAGCTTCAGGAGCGGGTGCGGGGCTACCGTGACGAGGTCGACGAAGGCCCGAGGCGTCGGGTCGTCCAGACCTGCCAGCGCACGGAGCTCCTCGGGGCGCAGGCCCTCCACCGTGCCCGCGTCGAGCAGCGTGCCCTCGAGGGTGTCGAACCCGTCCTGCAGGATCGCGGTCGTCGTCGCGGCAGTCAGCACCGCGACCCAGCCGCCGGAGCGGGGGTCGTGGACCTCGGTGGGGTTCGGCATGTCAGGGAACGAGCAGGACCTTGCCGGTCGCGCGACGCTCGTCGATCTCCAGCAAGGCGTCGACCACGCCCTCGAGCGGACGGCTCGACGAGATGACGGGGTCGAGTGCGCCGGAGGCGAGGTGCGGCAGGAGCGCGTCCCACTCCATGCGGATGTGGCCCTGGCGGCTCAACGCGTACGCACCCCAGCCGACGCCGACGACGGTCGTGTTGTTGAGCAGGAGGCGGTTGACCTTGACCTCGGGGATCGAGCCGGCCGTGAAGCCGATGACCAGCAGGCGGCCGTCCTCCTTGAGGCTCCGCAGCGAGTCGGTGAAGCGGTCGCCGCC
>JAHEXN010000022.1:9592-18817 GCA_023252095.1 Actinomycetes bacterium
CGGGGTCGACCACGAGATCGACCTTGTCGCCGATGTTCTCGCGGAAGCCGTCGGCCAGGACGTACTCGTCGGCGCCCGCGGCGACGGCGACCTCGCCCTTGGCATCGGTCGAGACCACCGCGACGACACGGCCGGCGCCGAACGCCTTGGCGACCTGGATCGAGGCGGTGCCGATGCCGCCCGCGGCGCCGTGCACCAGCACCGACTCACCGGGCTGCAGGTGGCCGCGCTCGACCAGCGCGAAGTAGGCCGTGCCGTAGTTGAAGATGACCGACGCGCCCTTCTCGAACGCGACCGACTCGGGCAACGGGAGGACGAACTGCTCGTCGACCGCGACCTGCTCGGCGAAGCCGCCGAGGAAGCTCAGGGCCGCGACGCGGTCGCCCGGCGCGAACTCGGAGTCCTCGGGAGCCGCAAGCACTAGGCCGGCGACCTCGGAGCCCGGGACGAACGGGAGGTCGGGCTTGAGCTGGTACTGCCCGCGCGTCTGGAGCACGTCGGGGAACGCCACGCCTGCGGCCTTCACCTCGATGAGCACCTTGCCGGCGGAGTCGGGGGCCTCGACCTCCGTCACGCCGACTGCTTCGGGACCGTCCAGGGATGTGATGTGCACCGCACGCATGCCTCGACCCTAGCGAGCGCCCCACGCGGGCCGACGGGGGTCCCGGGGTCCGGTCCGGGACAATGGACCCATGCGCCTCGTCGACCTGCTCCCTGACAGTGGGTCGTACGACGAGGACGCCATCTACGACGCGCTCTCGCGCTGGGTCGAGAGCCGCGGGTTGACGCTCTACCCGGCACAGGACGAGGCGATCCTCGAGTGCGTCGCCGGCTCCAACGTCGTGCTCGCGACCCCCACGGGCTCGGGCAAGAGCCTGGTGGCGACCGGGGCGATGGCGGCGGCGCTCGCGCGCGGGGAGTGCAGCGTCTACACCGCGCCGATCAAGGCTCTGGTGAGCGAGAAGTTCTTCGACCTGTGCGAGATCTTCGGCGCCGACAACGTCGGCATGGTCACGGGCGACGCGGCGGTCAATGCCGACGCCCCGATCATCGCCGCGACTGCGGAGATCCTGGCGAACATCGCGCTGCGCGAGGGGTCCGCAGCCGACATTGGGCTCGTCGTGATGGACGAGTTCCACTTCTACGCCGACCCGGACCGCGGCTGGGCCTGGCAGGTGCCGCTGATCGAGCTGCCGAAGGCGCAGTTCCTGCTGATGTCGGCCACGCTCGGCGACACGACCCGCCTGGAGGACGACCTGACGCGTCGCACGGGGCGCGACACCGCCGTCGTCACGTCGACCGAGCGTCCCGTGCCGCTCGTCAGCGAGTACGTCACGACGCCTGTGCAGGAGACGCTCGAGGAGCTCGTCGAGACGGGGCAGACGCCCGTCTACGTCGTGCACTTCACCCAGCTCTCGGCCCTGGAGCGTGCGCAGGCGTTGACCAGCATCAAGGTCGCGACCCGCGAGGAGCGCGACCGGATTGCCGAGGCGCTCGGCGACTTCCGGTTCTCCTCGGCGTTCGGCAAGACGCTCTCGCGCCTCGTGCGGATGGGGGTCGGCGTGCACCACGCGGGCATGCTCCCGCGGTACCGCCGGCTCGTCGAGACCCTCACGCAGCAGGGCCTGCTCAAGGTCGTGTGCGGCACCGACACCCTCGGGGTCGGCATCAACGTGCCGATCCGCACGGTGCTCTTCAGCGGGCTCAGCAAGTACGACGGCACCCGCCAGCGCCAGCTGCAGGTCCGCGAGTTCCAGCAGATCGCGGGTCGCGCAGGCCGAGCTGGCTACGACACGATCGGGCACGTCGTGGTCGAGGCGCCCGAGCACGAGATCGAGAACGCCCGGCTCGTGCGCAAGGCCGGCGACGACCCCAAGAAGCTCAAGCGGGTCCAGCGCAAGAAGCCGCCCGAGGGCTTCGTGTCGTGGGGTCAGGGCACGTTCGAGAAGCTCGTCAACGGCACGCCGGAGCCGCTCGTCTCCCGCATGCGCGTCAGCCACGCGATGGTGCTCGACGTCGTGAGTCGCCCCGGCGACGCCCGCGCCTCGCTGGAGCGCCTGCTGCGCGAGAGCGGCGAGACCGAGGACGCGCAGGACCGCATGCTCGCCGAGGTCGACGCGATCATCGAGGCGCTCCTGGCTGGGGGCGTCGTCGAGGCGGTCGACCCGCCTGACGCCGAGGGCCGCACGCTGCGGCTCACGATCGACCTGCAGGCCAACTTCGCGTTGAACCAGCCGCTGTCGCCGTTCGCCGTGGCCGCGCTGGAGCTGCTCGACCGCGACGCCCCGACCTACGCGCTCGACGTCGTCTCGGTCATCGAGTCGACCCTCGACGATCCGCGCCCGATCATCAACGCCCAGCGCCACCGGGCCCGTGGTGAGGCGATCGGCGAGATGAAGATGGACGGCATCGAGTACGACGAGCGCATGGAGCTGCTCGAGGAGGTCACGCACCCCAAACCGCTCGAGGAGCTGCTGACTGCGGGCTACGAGGCGTACCGGATCGGTCACCCGTGGGTCGCCGACCACGAGCTCAAGCCGAAGTCGGTCGTGCGCGAGATGTGGGAGCGCGCCATGACGTTCTCGGAGCTCATCGGCGACTACCAGCTCGCCCGCTCCGAGGGACTCGTGCTCCGGTACCTGTCGGACGTGTACAAGACGCTGGGCCGCACGGTGCCCGAGAAGGCGCGCAACACCGAGCTCGAGGACCTCACAGAGTGGCTCGGCGAGCTCGTGCGGCAGACCGACTCCAGCCTGCTCGACGAGTGGGAGGAGCTCATCAACCCCGGCGACGACCCCGCCGCCGTGCGTCCGAAGGCCGACGGCACGGCGCGGCCGCGACCCGTCACGGGGAACGCGCGGGCGTTCCGGGTGCTCGTGCGCAACGCGCTCTTCCGGCGGGTCGAGCTCGCGGCATTCGGCCGGTGGACCGAGCTCGGCGCGCTCGACGGCGACGACGGCTGGGACGCCGTCGCGTGGATGGAGGCCATGGCTGCCTACCGCGAGGAGTACCCTTCGACAGGCTCAGGACAAGCGACGATCGGTACGGGTCCCGAGGCGCGCGGGCCCCAGCTGTTCATGGTCGACGAGAGCACCCCGGCCTCGTTCGAGCCGGGCTCACGCGCCTGGACCGTGCGCCAGGTGTTCCTCGACCCCGACGGCGACCGCGACTGGGGCATCACGGCCGAGGTCGACCTCGACGCCTCCGACGAGGCAGGCGAGGCCGTCATCCAGGTCACCGCCGTCGGCCCCCACTGAGGGGAACGCCCCAAGCTTTGCCTATATCGCCTGCGATAACACTCCGATACTCTG
The DNA here is from genome assembly GCA_023252095.1 of Actinomycetes bacterium. Lineage (GTDB taxonomy): Bacteria > Actinomycetota > Actinomycetes > Propionibacteriales > Nocardioidaceae > Aeromicrobium. The sequence goes on from JAHEXN010000022.1 coordinate 12,904, forward strand.
GAGTCATGGGCATCAGGGCGCAACGAGTAGCCGCGGGCATGAGTCAGTCGGAGCTGGCTCGTGCTGCCCGGGTTCCGCAGCCCAACCTGTCGGCTTACGAGAACGGTCGCCGCACGCCCAGCCCCGAGGTCATCGAGCGCCTCGCCCGGGCGATGACCGGGTTGCCGTCGTCCCGTGTCGCCCAGCACCGAGAGCGCATCCGCTCCGTCGTCGCGGAGCACCGGGCCGCCTCGCCGCGGATCTTCGGATCTGTGGCGCGAGGAGATGACGAGCCCGGCTCTGACCTCGACCTGCTGGTCGACTTCGATGACGAGGCCACCCTGCTGGACGAGGTCGGTCTGCGGCTTGCTCTGAGCGATCTGCTGCAGATCGAGGTCGACATCGTGGCTGCCGACACGCTGCGGGGCGAGCTGCGCGACCGCATCTTCAGCGAAGCGGTCCCGGTGTGACCGATCCGCATCGCAAGTCGGTCGACGCGGCGGCCCGTGTAGTCGTGGTGTGCGACGTCCTCGCAGAGTTCGCCGAGGTGGGTCTGGAGGGGTTCATGGCGGACAGACGGACGCAGTGGGCCGTCGAGATGGGCCTGATCCGTATCGGTGAGGCGGTCAACCGCATGCCGACCGAGGTGCGTGAGGCCTACGACGATCAGCCGTGGCGTCAGATCGTGGCGATGCGCAACTTCGCCGCCCATCAGTACGACGACCTCGACCCGCGCCGGGTCTGGCGCACCCTGACCGAGAGTGTCCCCGAGATGCGCGACTATCTGGTCTCGGTGGTGATTCCCGGACTCAGTTATCCCGGAGGCGCGAGCGCGACCTGAGGCGTGCTTGCGATGCCCTGAAATGTCGGGACCTCGATCTAACTTGCTAGCCATGTCAACGAATCACGATCTTCGGGTCAGCCCCTATCCCCTTCGGTGGCGTCCGGGGCGCCTGTTGGGAGCGGCAGTAATTCTCGTGATCGCCTCCGTGATATCCATCCGGTCGAGCATCCCAACGGATGTCGCCGTAGGGATGCTCATCACCGGTTGGCTTGTCACAGTGTGGGCAGCCTGGTTCATCCCCGTGTCGCGGCCGGTCGCGGAGATGAACGCCTTCGCGGGCCGAGGAGTGTGGATCATGACGGCGATCGGCAAGGCGGTGATGATCGGCGCGACGGCGACCTATGGAGCGCTCATTGGCGGCGCGGTTCAGTTACACGCTTCCGATGGAGGCGACATTCCGCTCGAAGCATCGAACGAGTGGGTCTTCACGCCGCTGCTGATCGCCATCACGGTTCTGCCATGGATCTTCGGGATGTGCCTGGCATGGGACCTGTTCCGCGCGGGGCCCGGAGGCCGCCGGTTGGCCGCCGAGCGGTGCGCTGACGTGGCGATGCGAATGGTCCACCGTCTGCAAGGAGCGCGTGGCGCACACCCATCCAGAGCGGTCGTCGTTGCTAGATGCTGGCTCTCCGATGCCATCGAGCACGTACTACGTCCCGGCGCGGCGCTGATTCTCGCCTACTTTGGGCCGCTCTGTGCTGTCGTGGTGCTACACGGCCTCGTCAGTCCGGCTTCGGCGAACCTCCTTTGAGAAGGGTGTACGGGAATTCAGTAACGAGCCTGTGCGGGGTTGAACGTTAGGCGGCGGTCTTCTCGCGCTTCGCGGCGGTGTGCCAGATGAAGTCGTCGGTGGTGACGTTGCGCAGGTGCCACCAGTAGCGGAATGTGAAGCCGGGCCAGATCGTGCGGTTCTTGCCCTGGCTGTCGAGGTACCAGCTCGTGCAGCCGCCCTGGCTCCAGACGCCCTTGGAGACCTTCTCCTGCACCTGGTCGTTGAACTCACGCTGGGCCTGCGGCGTGGGCTGGACCGCGCCGGCGCCGCGGGCGTCCATCGCCTGGAGCAGCTTGATGATCCACTTCGTCTGCTGCTCGATCATGAACACGACGGAGTTGTGACCGAGCGCCGTGTTGGGCCCGAGCAGGAGGAAGAAGTTCGGGAAGTGCGTCACGGCGATGCCGTTGTACGTCTCGATGCCGCCCTCGTCGAACGTCTTCGAGAGGTCGCGTCCGCCCTCGCCCGTGACGTGGACCCACTGGAACGCGTCGGTCACGTGGAAGCCGGTGCCGTAGATGATGACGTCGACCTCGCGGAAGTCGCCGTCCTTCGTGCGGATGCCGGTGGCCGTGATCTCCTCGACGCCGGTGTCGATCAGGGCGACGTTCTCGCGGTTGTAGACCGGGATGTAGTTGTCGGTCTTGAGCACGCGCTTGCAGCCGAGGCGGTAGTCGGGGATGAGCTTCTCGGCCGTCGCGGGATCGGTGACGGTCTTGCGGATGTAGCCCGAGACCTTCTTCTCGACGACCGAGGTGATGTTCTGCAGCGGGCCGGTGAAGCCCAGCTGTGTCGCCTCGTTCATCCAGTAGTGCATGTTGCGGTACGCGCGGGTGCCGCCGGGGACCTTCGAGATGAAGGCCTTCTTCTTGCCCGTGATGTCGTGGTTCGACTTCGGCACGACCCACGGCGCGGTGCGCTGGTGGACGTCGAGCTGGCCCACGATGGGCGCGATCTGCGGGATGAACTGGATCGCGCTCGCGCCGGTGCCGATGACTGCGACGCGCTTGCCCGTGAGGTCGACGCTGTGGTCCCACTGCGCGGAGTGGAAGCGCGCGCCCTGGAAGGACTCGGCGCCCTTGATGGTGGGGATGTTCGGGATGTGGAGCCCGCCGATGCCCGAGACGAGCACGCGCGTCTCGTACGTCTCGCCGTTCGTGGTGACGGTCCAGCGCTGGGTGTCCTCGTCCCACGTGGCACCCGTCATCTCGGTGTTGAAGTGGATGACCTCGTGCAGGCGGTGCTTCTGGGCCACATCGCGCATGTACGCGTGGATCTCGGCCTGGCCGGAGTACTCGCGCGACCACTCCGGGTTGAGCTCGTACGAGAACGAGTACATGTGGCTCTGGACGTCGCACTCCGCGCCGGGGTACGTGTTGTCGCGCCACGTGCCGCCGACGTCGTCGGCTTTCTCGAGGACGATGAAGTCACTGCGGCCGGCTTCGCGGAGCTTCATGGCCATGCCCATGCCGGAGAAGCCACTGCCGATGATGAGGGTGTCGGTGCTGATCACATTTCGGATACTATCGGTATCTGAGTGCCGCGCCAAGACGAAACGGCATCGATGTGAGGAGGACGACGTGACGGTCGACGGAACCCGGATCACTCGGGCCGAGCGCCAGGCGCAGACCCGCGAGCGCCTGGTCGAGGTCGCGCGCGACCTCTTCCTGACCGAGGGCTACGCCGCCACGCCGCTGGACAAGGTGGCCGTCGCAGCGGGCTTCTCGAAGGGCGCCGTCTACTCCAACTTCGCCGGCAAGGAAGAGCTGTGCCTCGCCGTGCTCGACAGCATGCACGCCGAGCAGATCGAGGGCATCGTCGAGGCGTTCAGCGCCCGCACCGACCTCGACAGCCGCATCGAGGCCTTCGTCGAGTGGGCGCGACGCAGCGTCGGCAGCCCGCGCTACACCGCGCTCGAGGTCGAGTTCGCCGCGGCCGCTCGGCACAGCCCGTTCGTCGCGCGCGAGCTCGTCAAGCGGCACCGTGAGATGCGGTCGATGGCGGCCGGGCTGATCGCGCAGATCGCCGAGGAGGAAGGTATCGAGCTCGCCCTCACCCCCGAGCAGGCCGCGACGTCGCTGCTGAGCCTCGGCATCGGGATGGGCGCGATGCGTTCGCTCGACAGCTCGATCGACGTCAGCATCTTCGCGGCCGCGATCCGCTCCCTCGTCCGCCCGCGAGACAGCTAGAACGACAACGCTCCCCGCCACTGGCATCAGCCAGAGGCGAGGAGCGAAGCGACGAGAAGTATTCCGGGCGAAGCCCGGCCGCGACGAAGTCGCGGGACGCGCGGAGCGCGTCAATACCCTCCGTTGTCCTTGAAGCGCTGGAAGCTGGCCTGGATCTCGGCCTCGGCCTCGTCGCGGCCGACCCACATCGAGCCCTTCTCGACGAACTTGCCGGGCTCGAGGTCCTTGTAGGTCTCGAAGAAGTGCTGGATCTCGCCGCGGTCGAACTCGGCCACGTCGGTGATGTCCTGCAGGTGCACCTGGCGCGGGTCGGTGGCCGGGACGCACAGGATCTTGTCGTCGCCGCCAGCGTCGTCGGTCATCTTGAACATGCCGATCGCGCGGCACTCGATGACGCAGCCCGGGAACGTCGGGAACGGCAGGACGACGAGCGCGTCCAGCGGGTCGCCGTCGTTGCCGAGGGAGTCGTCGATGAACCCGTAGTCGGCCGGGTAGGTCATCGAGGTGAAGAGCGTGCGGTCCAGACGGAGCCGGTGCGTCTTGTGGTCGAGCTCGTACTTGTTGCGCTCGCCCTTGGGAATCTCCACGGTGACGTCGAAGATCACATGTCCTCCAGAGGTGGTGGCCGGCCGGAGTCGCTCACGGCAGGTCGTCAGTCGTCGGTGGCCGTCCGCTCCGAGGATCCGGGGCGGGAGACCGTCTCTATAGTCTGGCCCATGTGACGTCGCGCAACAGCCACCGGGTGCAGAAGAGCACCGGAAGGCGAGTCCTGGGGGTCCTGTCGTGGCTCACGGTGCTGGCTCTCCTGGCCGGTGCGCTCGCCGGTGGTGTCGTGCTTCACGAGCGCGGCTCGCTCAACGACTTCCTCTGCGGTGGCGACTGCGGCGACCAGTACGTGGCCGTCCCCGAGGCGCTCGAGGTGCTCGAGCCGGGCGACCAGACGGTGTCGGGTCTTCCGCCGGCGTCGGCCGATGTCGCCGCGGTCACCGCGGCGGTGCAGTCGGCAGCCGGGCAGCCACTTCTGGGCCCGCACGTCGGCGTCTCGGTGCGAGAGCTCGACGGCGACGAGCTGCTCATGACCTCGCCCGACGCCTTCATCCCGGCCTCCACCACCAAGCTCCTCACGGGCTACGCGGCGCTGACGACGCTCGACCCCGAGGAGCGGTTCCGCACGACCACGGTGCTCGACGGCGATCGTCTGGTCCTCGTGGGAGGTGGTGACCCCTACCTCATGGCCACGCCGGCCGACCGCGGCTTCGCGGCCCGCGCCGATCTCGCCACGTTGGCCGACCGCACGGCGAAGGCGCTGGTCGAGAAGGGCATGAGCCAGGTGCAGCTGGCCTATGACGACACGCTCTTCACGGGGCCCGCCGACAACCCCACGTGGGAGCCCACCTACGCCTCGCAGAACCAGGTCAGCCCGATCACGGCGCTGTGGGTCGATCGCGGCCGGATCGACAAGCGACGCGTCGAGGACCCGTCCGGCTCGGCCACGAAGATCTTCGCCGCCCAGCTCGTCGAGCGGGGCGTCGCAGTCGTGGAGGTGCAGCCCGGACAGGCTCCGGTCGACGCGGAGCCGGTCGCGCAGGTCGAGGGTCCCACCGTCGCCCAGGCGGTCGAGCGCATGGCCGTCACGAGTGACAACGGGGCCGCCGAGGTGCTGGCGCGGCACGTCGCCCTCGGGGCCGGAGCCGAGCCCAGCTTCGAGGGGGCCACGACCTCGGTCGTCGCGGCGCTCGTCGCCGGCGGCGTCGACACGACGGGACTCGTGCTGCGCGACGGCAGCGGGTTGTCACGGCAGAACCGCATCGCACCGTCGACCCTCACGTCCGTCGTGGCGGCGGCCGAGCTCGCGGCACCGCAGCTCACGGGCGACCTCCCGGTCGCCGGGTTCACCGGCACGCTCGTGGAGCGGTTCGTGAACCTCCCCGGCCGTGGGCTGGCCCGGGTCAAGACAGGAGCCCTGAACCAGGTGCACTCGCTCGCCGGCACGGTCACCACGGCCGACGGTGTCGTGCTGAGCGTCGCGGTCATGGTCGACCAGGCCGACGTCACCCGCGCGCTCGACGCACGTGAGGCGGTCGACGCAGTCGTGGCGTCCCTCGCCACGTGCAGCTGCGCGACCTGACC
>JAHEXN010000022.1:18827-19834 GCA_023252095.1 Actinomycetes bacterium
CTTGGGCGCGGGACCGTAGGTTGAGGGCATGATCGACTGGCGGCTCGCCCGCAGCACGGGAGCACGTCTCAGCCGTCCCGGTCCGGAGGTATCGCCGGGCGAGGCGGCCGAGGTCGTCGAGGAGCTCCGGGTCGCCGCCATCAGGTCGCAGGGCCCGGTGCGCGAGTTCACGGGTCTCTCGGCTCCGACCGACGCCACGCCGATCCTCGTCGTCGACCGTCCGCGGTGGATCGAGGCAAACCTCGGATCGTTCTCCGGGCTGCTCGGCCCCGCGCTCGACAAGCTCGACGAGCGCAGCAACCCGCTCGTGCGCCGCGTGGGCGGTGCGGTCAGCGGTGCGGAGCTCGGCGCGGTGCTGGCGCTCGTGTCGAGCCGCGTGCTCGGTCAGTTCGACCCGTTCTGGACGGGGCCGGGTGGCGAGCGCGGCCGTCTGCTGCTCGTGGCGCCCAACATCGTGCAGATCGAGCGCAAGCTCGAGGTCGTGCCGGCCGACTTCCGCCTGTGGGTCTGCCTCCACGAGGAGACCCATCGCGTGCAGTTCACGGCCAATCCGTGGCTGCGCGACCATCTGCGCAGCATCGTCCAGGAGTTCCTCGACCAGACCGACTCGGAGTCGATGTCACACGTCGTCGAGCAGATCGGTCGGGCCGTGCGCGGTGAGATCGAGCTGTCGCTGGCCGAGCTGTTCCAGACCGAGGAGCAGCGTCGCCTCGTCGGGAAGGCCACGGGTGTCATGTCGCTGCTCGAGGGGCACGCGGACGTCGTGATGGACGGGGTGGGGCCCGAGGTCGTGCCCACGGTCGCGACGATCCGGCGCCGCTTCACCCAGCGCCGCGAGAAGGCGAGTCCCGTCGACCGGTTCGTCCGCAAGCTGCTCGGCATGGAGGGCAAGCTCCGCCAGTACAAGGAGGGCGCGGAGTTCGTCCGGGCCGTGGTCGACCGTGTCGGGATGGACGGCTTCAACGCCGTCTGGACCTCGCCCGAGACCCTCCCCTCCCACGACGAGG
>JAHEXN010000260.1 GCA_023252095.1 Actinomycetes bacterium
GACGCTCGGTCGCGATCGTCAGGCCGTGCAGCTGGCGGGACAGACCCACCGCCAGGTCGCAGATGTCGATCATCTCCTGCACCTCGCCGAGGCCCTCCGACACGATCTTGCCGGCCTCGATCGAGACCAGGGCGCCAAGATCGTCCTTGTGCTCGCGCAGCAGCTCGCCGAGCTCGCGGACGACGCGACCCCGCACGGGAGCCGGCACGGTGCGCCACTGCAGGAAGGCCTCGTGGGCCCGGCCCACGGCCTGCTCCACGTCGGACGCGTCGTGCGAGCGGAGGTGGCCGATGACGGCTCCGTCGATCGGGGAACGCGCCTCCAGGTCACCGCCCTCGACGAACGGGTCGCCCGCGCCGAGTCGCTGGAGGATGTCACGGGCCTGCTGCGCTGTACTCATGGACTGATCCTCGCTGTCGTGAACGCACATGCTCTACCGTGTTAAGCACATCTGAAGGAGATTCCATGGACCGGCTCCCGGACGCGACGCGGCTCGTGACCTTCGCGCGCGTCGCCCGCCACGGCAGCCTCACGTCCGCCGCACGGTCGCTCGGCGTTACGACGTCGGCCGTGTCCCAGCAGATGACGGCCCTCGAGGCGGAGTGCGGCGTGCGCCTGCTCGACCGCGAGCCGCGCGGCGCGGTCCTGACGAGCGCGGGCGAGGTCCTGCTCCAGCGGGCCGAGGAGCTCGTGCGCCACCTGGACGAGACCGCCACGACGATGGCCCAGCTCGGCGGCGAGCTGGCAGGTCGCGTCCGCGTGTCGACGATCGCCTCCGGCGCGGCGTCCGTCGTGTTGCCCGCGGCCGGGGTGCTCGAGCGCACGGCTCCCGCCGTGTCCATGAGCGTCACGGTCCGCGAGCCCCAGACCAGCCTCGACGCGATCGACGACGGCGTCGCCGACCTCGCCCTGATCGACGTCTACGACCACGTCCCGCTCGCGCTGCCGACGCACCTCCTGGTCGAAGAGGTCCTCACCGAGCCCCTCGTCCTCGTCTCCGCCACCGGCGCGGACCTGCCCCGTCGCCCGTCGCTGAGCAGCCTCGCCCACCACGACTGGGTGCTGCCTCCGGCCACGACGGCGTGTGGAGCCGCCACGCGTCACGCCTGCCGGGCGGACGGCTTCGAGCCCCGCGCCGCCTGGGAGACCGACGACCTCCTGCTGCTGGTCGCCGCCGTGTCGCGTGGCGCCGGCATCGCGCTGCTCCCGCGGCGAGCGGTCGCCGACTCGGTCGCCCCGGTCGAGGTCCGGCGCCTCGTCGCACCGGTCCTGCGGCGGCGGCTCCTGCTCGTGACGCGCAGCGCCGCGTCCCAGCGCCCCATCGTGCGCGCGTGCCTCGATGCGATCCACCACGTCGGACAGCAGGCCCCCGCGCCCGCCGGCTGACGCTCGTACAGTGAGCGCGTGAACCTCGACGCCACCGACCACGTACTCCTGCGCGCGCTGTCCACGAGCGGGCGCGCGACCTTCGCCCAGCTCGCCGAGGACACGGGTCTCTCCACCTCCGCGACGCAGGCACGCGTGCGCCGCCTCGAGTCCGAGGGGGTCATCACGGGCTACCGCGCCGTGATCGACCCCGAGGAGGCCGGCATGCCGCTCGCGGCGTTCGTCGAGATCACGCCGCTCGACCCTGCCCAGCCCGATGACGCGCCTCGGCGGCTCGAGAGCATCAGCGAGATCACGGCCTGCCACTCGATCGCCGGCGACGCGAGCTACATGCTCACGGTGCGCGTCTCGACGCCGCGGGCGCTCGAGGAGCTCCTGGGCCGCATCCGGTCGACGGCCGGCGTCCGGACCCGGACGACCGTGGCCCTCCAGACGTTCTTCGAGCGTCCCGTCACCCCAGACCGTCCGAAACACGATTGAAACCCACCTTGACAGGTGTTTCACCTGTCAATCTTCCGATTCGCCGGTGATTCACCTACCGTGGAGCCATGACCGCGCTCACGGATGCACCGACGACCCGCTCGATCCCGGCTGACGAGGTCCATGCCTCGCTGAGCCGCCACCTCCTGGTCGACGGCTACGACATGGTCGTCGACCTCGACCGCTCGCAGGGCTCGCACCTGCACGACGCGCGCACGGGCCGCGACTACCTCGACCTCTTCACGTACTTCGCCTCGAACCCGATCGGCACGAACCACCCGGGCCTCACGCAGGACCCCGAGTTCCTCGACCGCCTGCAGCGGGTCGCGGTGCACAAGCCGAGCAACTCCGACGCCTACACGACCCACATGGCAGACTTCGTCGCGACGTTCGCCCGAGTCGTGGGGCACCCCGAGCTGCCGCACCTGTTCTTCATCGACGGGGGCGCGCTCGCGGTCGAGAACGCACTCAAGGTCGCGTTCGACTGGAAGAGCCGGCTCAACGAGTCACGTGGCATCGACCCGGAGCTCGGCACCCGCGTGCTGCACCTCGAGGGCGCGTTCCACGGCCGCTCGGGCTACACGCTCTCGCTGACCAACACCGACCCGAACAAGGTCGCCCGGTTCCCGAAGTTCGACTGGCCGCGCATTCCCGCGCCGTACACGGGCCTCGACCCCGACGGCTCGATGCGCGACGCCGCGGCCCTCGAGGCGATCACCCTGCAGGCGGCGCGTGACGCGTTCGCGGCCCACCCGCACGACATCGCCTGCTTCATCATGGAACCCATCCAGGGCGAGGGCGGCGACCGTCACTTCCGGCCACAGTTCCTGCAGGCCATGCGCGACCTGTGCCACGAGAACGACGCCCTGTTCGTGCTCGACGAGGTCCAGACCGGCATCGGCATGACCGGCACGACGTGGGCGTTCGAGCAGCTCGGCGTCGTGCCCGACGTCGTCGCGTTCGGCAAGAAGGCCCAGGTCTGCGGGATCATGGCCGGTGGCCGCGTCGACGAGGTGCCCGACAACTGCTTCGCGGTGGGATCGCGGATCAACTCCACGTGGGGCGGCAACCTGACCGACATGGTCCGCGCACAGCGGATCCTCGAGGTCATCGAGCGCGACGGCCTCGTGGCGCGTGCTGCCGACCTCGGCGCACACCTCGTGGCCCGCCTCCGCGACATCGCCGGGCGGCATCCAGTGGCCACGAACCCGCGCGGCGCGGGCCTGATGTGCGCGATCGACCTGCCCGACGGCGCCACCCGCGACCGCGTCGTGAGCGCGCTGATGGAACGCGGGGTGCTCGTGCTCGGCTGCGGCACACGGAGCCTGCGCTTCCGACCCTCGCTCGCCGTGAGCCTGCTCGACCTCGACGCCGGGATCGACGAGCTCGAGGCGGTGCTGGTCACCCTGGGCTGAGCACCCCGGGGTGAGCCCGTCAGGTCCGGGCGAGCTGCGCTCGGTCCGACAGCGTCAGGGTCAGCCAGCTCACGAGGACGTAGCCCAGCAGGAGCGCCCACGAGCGCGGACTCCCGAGCCCGTCGAAGTGCGTCAGGTGCACCGTGACGTCGAGGACGGCGCCGTGCGGGAGCCACGGGGTCACGTCGCTCCACACACCCGGGAGCAGGAGTGGGTGCGTCGCGCGGACCAACGGGGCGGCGGTGACCAGGAACAAGGTCGCCGCGACGCCGTGCCCCCAGACTCCCACGAGCCGCACCAGTGCCGCCGTGAAGGTGCTCGCCGTCAGGGTCGCCGCGACGACGATGGCCACCCAGCCGCACACGCCGGTCAGATCCGTGACGATCGCCCCCGCTCCCGCCGCCACGGCCACCGTCAAGCTCGCGGCAACGAGTCGGTGACGAGTGCGGGAAGGACCCCGCTCGGGCCCTGCGGACCGTCGACGCCAGTTCAGCGCCAGCGTGACGAGAAAGCCGAGCACGAGCGTCGCGGCCGTGACGAGGTAGGGGATCCGCCGGTCGGCAGGGTTCGGGTCGACGTCGACCACGTCGAGCGTCCGGCCGAGGCTCGCGGCGACGGCTCCCGCCTCGCGGGTGAGCGCTTCGTTCAGACGCTCGCCATTGGCCGCATCGACGTACAGCACGTCCCGCTCTCGGGAGAGGTCAACGACGACCGCGGCGAGGACGACACCGTCCTCGACCTCGCGCTCGGCCGCGTGGGCCGTGGTTCCCGCGGAGGCATCGAACGGGTGACCGGCGCGGTGGTTCAGACGATCGACGAGCGCGGTCGAGACGACCGGCGGTCCGACGAGGGTGACTGGCGAGCCCTGCGGCGCCGTGCGCGGAGGCGTCAGCAACAGCGTGACCAAGACCGCGACCTGGAGGAGCACCACGACCACGGGAGCGAGTGACCGGGCGCGCCGCATGCCGCCAGCGTAGGGCGGCCCGGGTCCGAGCCGCGGAACTGTCACCATGAGGTGTGGAGCGGTTCCGGGAGTCATGGCGCCTGCGCGTCCTGGCCGGCGTCGCCCCCGCCGTCGTCGCCGTCGTGCTGGCGGTGGGGCTCGTCCCGGAGCCGGAGCCGGAGCGGACCGAGCAGCCTCCGCTCGCCTCCGAGACCGAGTGCCTGCCGCTACCGCAGATCTCGACGGTCGACGACCTCAACACGTGGGTCGCCACGGTCCGGGGCAGCGACGAGTTCCAGGGGGCCGACGTCGGCGCCGACACCGTCCTGCAGGACGGTCGACGCCTGTGGGTCTTCGGCGACACGCTGCGGTCGGCCGACCACGTCGGTCAGCGCTTCGTCCGCAACTCGATG
>JAHEXN010000261.1 GCA_023252095.1 Actinomycetes bacterium
GCCAGCATCATGTACCCGATCTGGCTCATCGTGGAGCCGGCCAGCGCCTTCTTGATGTCGTCCTTGGCGCAACCGATGATCGCGCCGGCGATGAGGGTCACGAGGCCCACGATCACCACTGCGGTGCGCGCGGTCTCCGAGGCGTCGAAGATCGCGTTGCTGCGCACGATCAGGTAGACGCCGGCCGTGACCATCGTGGCGGCGTGGATCAGCGCCGAGACCGGCGTGGGGCCCTCCATCGCGTCGAGCAGCCAGCTCTGCAGCGGGACCTGGGCGGACTTGCCGCACGCGCCGAGGAGCAGCAGCAGGCCGAGGACCGTGATCGTGTTGGCCGCCGTGCCCGCCACGGAGTCGCCGACCGCGGCGATCTCTGTCGTGCCGAACTCCTTGAACATCAGCATGATCGCGAGCGCCATGCCGATGTCGCCGACGCGGTTGACGACGAAGGCCTTCTTCGCGGCGGCCGCGGCCGAGGGCTTGTGCTGCCAGAACCCGATCAGCAGGTACGACGCCAGGCCGACGCCCTCCCAGCCGAGGAACAGCACGAGGTAGTCGCCCGCGAGCACCAGCACGAGCATCGCGGCGACGAAGAGGTTGAGGAACGCGAAGAACCGGCGCCGCCGCTCGTCGTGCTCCATGTAGCCGATCGAGTAGACGTGGATCAGCGTGCCGACGCCCGTGATGAGCAGCACGAAGAGCGCGGCGAGCGGGTCGTAGACGAACGACATCTCCACGTGGAAGTCGCCGGTGGAGATCCACGTGAACAGCGAGTCGGTGACCGTGCGGTCGTCGTGGTCGCGGCCCAGCAGCCGGATGAACAGCACCACGCCCCACACGAACGACGCCGCCGAGGCCGCCGTGGCGATGAGGTGCCCGAACCGGTCGGACTCCTTGCCCCACGTCAGCAGGAGCGCCGCGCCCAGGGCCGGGAACGCGACGAGCAGCCAGACCATCATCCGCGGACCTGCCTGACCTCGTCGACGCTGATCGATCCCCGGGAGCGGTGGATCGCGATGATGATCGCCAGACCCACGACGACCTCGGCCGCCGCGACGACCATGACCAGAAAGGCGGCGAGCTGGCCGTCGAGGTTGCCGTGCTCGCGGGCGAAGGCCACGAAGGCCAGGTTGGTCCCGTTGAGCATGAGCTCGACGCACATGAAGACGATCAGCGCGTTGCGGCGCACGAGGACGCCGACGGCACCGATCGAGAACAGGATCATCGACAGGCTCAGGAGGTCGCTCACGAGCGGTCCTCTCCGTCGGTCTCGTCATCCGTCCGTGGTGCGACGTCACTGCTCGGCTCTCCCCCGAGGCCGGGGCCGGTGACCGGCGGCCGGATGACCTGGCCGCGTCGGACGAGCGCGCCCGGCACCGACGACTCGAGCGGTGTCCCGTCGGGCAGCAAGGCGGGCGCGTCGACCGCGTTGTGACGGGCGTAGACACCCGGGGTCGGCGCGTTGCCGGGGTGCTTGCCGTCGGTCCCGAAGTCGCGGATGCGCTGGGCCGCGTGCTCGGCCTGGCTCAGCTGGGGCGTGAGCCGCTCCTGGTGCGCCAGGACCATCGCGCCGAGCACCGCCGTCACGAGCAGGGCGGCCGTGAACTGGAAGGCCAGCACGTAGGGGCCGAACATCAGCGCCGCGAGGCCTTCAACGTTGTCGTCCTCCACGGCGGCCACCGGTACCGCGAACCCGTTCGCCACGACCTGGCCGACGCCCACCACGAGCATCGCGCCGAAGCCGAGACCCACGAGCGCTGCCGCCACCCGCTGGCCCGGCAGCGGCTCCGTGACCGCCTCGGGTCCGGACTCGACGCCCACGAGCATCACGACGAACAGGAACAGCATCATGATCGCGCCGGTGTAGACGATGATCTGCACCGCGAACAGGAACGGCGCCCCGTTCGCGGCGTACAGCACCGCGAGGCCGATCATCACGACGGCGAGCGACAGGGCGGCGTGCACGGCCTTGCGCGCGAACAGCAGGCCGAGAGCGGCGATCACGACGATCGGCGCCACGACCCCGAACGCCGTCATCGGACGACCTCCGGATACACGACGGCGGCCCCAGCCATCCGCGCCGACCACGGGCCGAGCGAAGCGAGGCGGGCGCCCGGGCGAAGCCCGGCCGCGACGAAGTCGCGGGAGCGAGCGAAGCGAGCGCGCCTCACTCGCCCGCCTCCACGATGGGGAGCTGCTTGCCGCGGTAGTAGTCCTGGTGGTCGTCGCTGATGAGCATCTCGTGCGGCGGCTCGGTCATGCCCGGCAGCAGCGGCGCGAGCAGGTCGGACTTCTCGTAGATCAGCGCCTCACGGCTGTCGTCGGCGAGCTCGTACTCGTTCGTCATCGTGAGTGCGCGCGTCGGGCACGCCTCGATGCAGAGCCCGCACAGGATGCAGCGCAGGTAGTTGATCTGGTAGACGCGGCCGTACCGCTCGCCCGGGCTGAACCGGCCGGAGGCGTCGGGGCTGCCGTCGGGCAGGACGTCGACGTTCGACGCGCCCTCGACGTAGATCGCGTCGGCCGGGCAGGCCCAGGCGCAGAGCTCGCATCCGATGCACTTCTCGAGCCCGTCGGGCCACCGGTTGAGCTGGTGGCGTCCGTGGAATCGCGGCGCCGTGGGGACCTTCTCGAAGGGGTACTGCTCCGTGACGACCTTCTTGAACATCGTCCGGAACGTGACGCCGAATCCCGCGACGGGATCCCACAGGTTCCCTTTCACGCTCATCGCGCATCCTCCTTCGTCTCGTCGTACCTGAGGGGCACGGGGAAGCCCTCGTGGGCCGAACCGGTGGCTTGCTCGGGTCGCTCGGGGGTGGGCTTCTCACGGCGCAGGGCGATGACCGCGACGAGCAGCACCGCGGCGACGACACCCGCCCCGTTGACGACCACCTCGTCGATCGAGCCCTCGTTCTGCAGCTTGCGCAGCACGATCACGACGAAGATCCAGCCCAGCGAGACCGGGATGAGGATCTTCCAGCCGAACGCCATGAACTGGTCGTAGCGCATGCGCGGCAGGGTGCCGCGCAGCCAGATGAAGATGAAGATGAAGAACAGGGTCTTGCCGAGGAACCACAGCACGGGCCAGTAGCCCTCGTTGGCACCCTCCCAGACCTGGGCGATGCCGAACGGCGCCCGCCAGCCGCCGAGGAACAGGGTCGTGGCCAGGGCCGAGACCGTGACCATGTTGATGTACTCGGCCAGGAAGAACAGCGCGAACTTCAGTGAGCTGTACTCGGTGTGGAAGCCGCCGACGAGCTCGCCCTCGGCCTCCGGGAGGTCGAACGGGGCGCGGTTGGTCTCGCCGACCATCGAGATGACGTAGACCACGAAGGACGGCAGCAGCGGCAGGAAGTACCAGAGGTCGGTCTGTGCGGCGACGATCTCGGACGTCGACATCGTGCCGGCGTAGAGGAAGACCGTGACGAAGCTGAGGCCCATCGCGACCTCGTAGCTGATGACCTGGGCGCTGGAGCGCAGGCCGCCGAGCAGGGCGTACGTCGAGCCGGACGACCAGCCCGCCAGCACGATGCCGTAGACGCCGATCGAGGTGACGGCCAGGACGTACAGCACCGCGACCGGCATGTCGGTGAGCTGCAGCGGCGTGACGGTGTCGGTGAACGGGATCCGGACCTCGGGACCGAATGGGATGACCGACCACGCCAGGAACGCGGGGATCGTGGCGAGGATGGGTGCCAGGACGTAGACGACCTTGTCGGCCGCCTTGACGACGATGTCCTCCTTGAGCGCGAGCTTCACGCCGTCGGCGAGGCTCTGCAGCAGCCCGAACGGCCCGTGCACGTTGGGGCCGACGCGGTGCTGCATGCGCGCCACGACCCGGCGCTCGAGCCAGATGTTGAACAGCGTGTAGACCACGAGGATCACGAAGATCAGAAAGGCCTTCAGCGCCACGACCCAGAGAGGTTCGTTCCCGAACAGCGGACTCATGATTCACCGCCTTCGGTCGAGCTGGCGGTGACCACGGGCCGAGCGCAGCGAGGCGGGCGCCCAGGCGAAGCCTGGCAGCGGCGAGGAACGAGCCGCTGGTGCGACGACGAAGGAGTCGCGCGCTTCATGCGTCGTCTCCTGACGTCGCGGTCGTGACGCTGCCATGACCGATACCCAGCTCGCGCAGGTTGACGCCGTTGTTGCCGGGCACCCAAACCACGCCGTCGGGCAGGTCGTCGACCACGGTCGGGAAGGCGGCGGATCCGCCCAGCACGACGGTGCCGCCGGCGGCCACGCCGACGGACGACCACGTCGCGGCGCTCGCCCGCGCCACGGGGCGTCGGGCGGTGGCGGAGTACTCGGCCTGACCGTCCTGACCGCGCCCGTCGTCGATGAGCTGACGCCAGGTCGAGACCACGACGTGTCCGGCAGGCGGCCGCGCCTCGGCGGTCGGGGCGGCCGACGGGGCGCCGGCTCGGGTGCCGTCCCATCGACCGATCGAGTCGTGGTCGGCGAGGGCGTCGGCGGTGGTGCGGAAGCCGATCGGTCGGCCCATCTCCTCGGCGATGCCGGCGAGCACCCGGGTGTCGGTGACGGAACCGGGCTCGTGCAGCGCAGCGGCGAACGGGCGGCGGCGGCCCTCCCAGGTGACGAAGGTGCCGGACTTCTCGACCGGCGGCGCGACGGGGAG
>JAHEXN010000023.1 GCA_023252095.1 Actinomycetes bacterium
TCGACCTGCGTCGAGGGGGCGCCGGCGCCGCCGGCCAGCTGCGCCATGATGGCGGCGTTGAGGCCGGAGGCCACATTGGCCGCGCACATGTCCCAGGCGACGATCACGCGCTGCTCGACGGCCGCCTCCATCATCGCCGTGAGCATCGTGGCGAACACCCCGGCCCGCTGCCCGCCCGGCGGGGTCATCGTGAAGCCGAGGTACCAGATCGCCCCGCGCGCGGCGTGCTCTGGATGCCGCGACGTGTAGTAGTCGGGACTGGCCCAGGGCACCGCTGCGAGGTCACGAGCGAGGGTGGACAGCCCGAGGAAAGACCCGTCCGCCTCGCTCGTGGCGACCCACTTGTCGATGCGGGGATCCGCCATCTCCTCGACGAACTCGTCCAAGGTCAGGACGTGCCGTGCCGCCGCTGCCTCGCGCAGGGAGGAGAAGGTGTCCTCGTACCAGGGGTAGAGCTCCGCGGCGCGTCCTGTCGGGATCACCAGGTGTCGGTCGACCCGCACCCCCGGGACCCGGGGTCCGGTCACGGTGGTCCCGGTCGCGTCAGCCACGAGCTGCCTGCCACGACTCGACCTCATAGGTGGCGATCGCGAGCGCGCAGACCGGACGGTCCTCGCAGTGGACGCCGGCCACGACACGCTGTGCGGGGCCGAAGTCGAGGCCCCGTCGACGGGCCATGTCCTCCAGGGAGAGGTCGATGAGTTCCTCCACCGACTCCTGGCTCCCGCTGTGGTGCTCGACGAAGAGCCCGCCGAGCTCCTCGTCGTAGACCCATCCCAGGCCGGCCCAGGCCGACTCGCCGCGCAGCTGCGCGCTGGCGGTGGAGACGACGCAGTACAGCTTGTCGCCGTGCTCGGCGGCCAGCCGCTCGTCGGCGATCACCACATCGGTGCGGGGCGGGACCACCGAGGAGAGCGTGATCAGGTTGAAGTCGGCGATGTTCGCCGCGTGGAGGGCGTCGTCGAAGGCGGAGATCGGCGTCCTTCCCTGCCCCGTCGCGGTGCGTACGGTGATCCGCAGCCGCCCGGCGCTCACCGGGGGTACCGCGACTGCCGCGGGACGGACCGGCGCTCTCGCCGCAGTTTTCTCACGGCCCGAACTCTATCGGGGAGGATGTTGGCGCGGCGACGGGTGAGAAGCGTGCTCGCGCGCCTGACAGAATGATGGCCCTGGTAGGACCACTCGAACCCGGGAGATGGCCGATGACCCCCCCGCTCGCTCTGGTCATCGACGATGATCCGGACATCCGCATGCTCGTCGAGATCTCTCTGGAGCGCATCGGCGGATGGCGTGTCGTCAGCGCCGACAACGCTGCTGCGGGAATCGACCTGGCGCGGGAGCACCAGCCAGCGGTGGTGCTGATGGACGTGATGATGCCGAAGATGGACGGCGTCGAGGCCGCGCGCATCCTGCTGGGCGACCCGAGCACTGCCGACATCCCGATCGTTCTCCTGACGGCCCGCGCGGTCGTCGGCGGTGAGGACCCGCCCTGGGTCGGCGTCGCGATCCGCGGTGTCATCGCCAAGCCGTTCAGTCCGCGCACCCTCGCCCAGGAGGTCGGCGCCCTGATCGGGCTGGAACAGGGCTGAGCCTGCACCGCCGTGAGTCAACGGGACCACCGGGCTCTCCGCGTCCGCTGGTTCTTGCGTGGGCGGCCCCGGCTGGGAGCGTCGATTCAGCCAGGACGCCCGATCGTGGGTGAGCGGCGTTCGAGCAGGATCGTGTCGCGCCACACGCCGGCGAGCTGAGCGATGCGCTCACGGCGGCCGACGACCCTGAACCCGGCGGACTCGTGGATCCGAAGGCTCCCGACGTTCTCGGGGAAGATCGACGTCTGCAGGGTCCAGAACCCCGCGGCCTCGGCGGCCGTGACCTGGTGCGTCACGAGCTGTCGGCCGAGCCCCTGGCCGCGCGCTGACTCGTCGACGTAGACCGACGTCTCCCCGACCCCGCGGTAGCAGTCGCGCGTCGATGTCGGTGACACCGACGACCAGCCGACCACGCAGTCGTGCCTGGTGGCCACGAAGACCTGCCCGTTCACCCAGCGCGCCTCGAGGTCGTCACGTGTGGCGACCTCGGTCTCGAAGGTCGCGTTCCCGGTGGCGATGCCGTCGGCGTAGATGCGGCGGACGTCGTCCCAGTCAGCGTCCTCGACCGGTCGGATCACCATGACCGTCGGACCCGTGATCAGGCCGTGACGGGCGTGCGGAGCAGATCGGCGAGGTCGTCGAGCGCGCCGGGCACGAGCGCGTAGAACGACCAGGTGCCCCGCTTGCTGCGGGTCAGGAGCCCAGCGTCGACCAGGACCTTGAGGTGGTGGGAGACCGTCGGCTGCGACAACGCGACCGGCTCGGTCAGGTCGCACACGCAGGCCTCGGCTCCGTCATGAGCGGCGACGAGCGAGAGCAGGCGGAGCCGGGTCGGATCGCCGATGGCCTTGAACTTCGCGGCGAGGGTGACGGCGCTGTCGGCGCTCATCGCCTGGCGCACGATGGGTGCGCAGCACAGGTCGGTGTCCTGTGGTCCGCTGCCGGTCAGGAGCGGGAGATCGGTGGCCATGGGTCCAGTATGACCCATGCATTGACATCCGTCGATGAAACGCTACTGTTGGCCTGGATCGAAGATCATCGATGAATGTGAACCACGAGTGAACGACTCGTCGGACGCTCGCAACCGAAGGACCACCTGTGACCCAGCCGACCTCCACGCCGGGCAGCCTCTCTGGCAGCGACGCTGACGTCGTCGCCAAGCTCTCGACGCTCGACCGGTTCCTGCCGGTCTGGATCGCCGTGGCCATGGCCGTGGGCCTGCTGCTCGGGCGCACGTGGGAGGGCCTGGTCGATGCGCTGGAGTCGTTCACGATCGGCTCGATCTCGGTGCCGATCGCGGTCGGGCTGCTCGTCATGATGTACCCGGTGCTGGCCAAGGTCCGCTACGACGAGACCCGTCGCGTCACGGGCGACCGCAGCCTCCTGATCGCGTCGCTGGTCCTGAACTGGCTCGTCGGGCCGGCCCTGATGTTCGCGCTGGCGTGGTTGCTGCTGCCGGACCTGCCGGAGTACCGCACGGGCCTGATCATCGTCGGGCTCGCCCGCTGCATCGCGATGGTCATGATCTGGAACGACCTGGCCTGCGGTGATCGGGAGGCAGCGGCCGTGCTGGTCGCGATCAACTCGGTCTTCCAGGTCTTCGCCTTCGCCGCGCTGGGATGGTTCTACCTCCAGACGCTTCCGGAGTGGCTCGGCCTGTCCACCACGAGCGCCGAGTTCTCGATCGGAGCCATCACCGCGAGCGTCCTGGTGTTCCTCGGCATCCCGCTGCTCGCGGGCTTCCTGACCCGCGTCGTGGGCGAGAAGGCCAAGGGGCGCGACTGGTACGAGGACACCTTCCTGCCGCGGATCGGGCCGTGGGCGCTCTACGGCCTGCTGTTCACGATCGTCCTGCTGTTCGCCCTGCAGGGCGACGCGATCACGAGCAATCCACTCGACGTCGTGCGCATCGCGCTGCCACTCCTGGCGTACTTCGCGATCACGTTCGCGCTCGGCATGGTGCTCGGCCGAGCCCTGCGACTGGGGTACGCCAAGACGGCCACGCTCGCCTTCACCGCGGCGGGCAACAACTTCGAGCTGGCCATCGCCGTCGCGATCGGCACGTTCGGCGCCACGTCCGGCCAAGCCCTCGCGGGTGTGGTCGGACCACTCATCGAGGTGCCCGTCCTGGTGGGCCTCGTCTACGTGGCCCTGTGGTCACGCCGCTTCTTCACCCCGACTGGAGACACCGCATGAGCACTGACACCCCCCGACCCTCCGTCCTGTTCGTCTGCGTCCACAACGCCGGCCGCTCGCAGATGGCTGCAGGGTTCCTGACCCACCTCGCCGGTGATCGCATCGACGTCCGCTCGGCCGGCTCCATGCCCGGCGACCAGATCAACCCCGTCGCCGTCGAGGCCATGGCCGAGCTCGGCATCGACATCGCCGGCGAGCAGCCCAAGAAGCTCACCGACGACGCCGTCATCGCCTCCGACGTCGTCATCACGATGGGCTGCGGCGACGAGTGCCCCTACTTCCCCGGCAAGCGCTACGAGGACTGGGTCCTGACCGATCCTGCCGGCCAGGGCATCGACGTGGTCCGTGAGGTCCGCGACGAGATCAAGGCCCGCATCGAGGACCTCATCGAGTCCCTCCTGGCCGATCCGGAGGTGGCCGATCATGCCTGAGACCACCGAGCTCCCCGTCGTCGTGATTGGAGCCGGCCCCACCGGTCTGGCCGCAGCCGCACACCTGCGCTCGCGCGATCTGCCGGTGCTCGTGCTCGAGGCCGGCACCCGCGCCGCAGCCGCCGTCCACGAGTGGGGGCACGTGCGCCTGTTCTCGTCGTGGTCCGAGCTCGTCGACCCGGCGGCGCGGGCGCTGCTCGAGCCGACCGGCTGGACGGCACCGAACCCGAAGCGCTACCCCACGGGCCACGACTGGGTCGACGCCTACCTTCTGCCGCTCGCGGAGGCCCTCGGCGACAGCATCCGACTCGGCACGCGCGTCATCGCCGTGACCCGGTCGGGGCGCGATCGCCTCGTCTCCTCGGGCCGCGAGACCTCGACCTTCACGGTCCACGTCGAGACTCCCGCCGGACGTCAAGCGCTCACCGCTCGTGCCGTCGTCGACGCGTCGGGCACCTGGAGCCGCCCGAACCCCCTCGGCAGCGACGGGTTCCCCGCGATCGGTGAGGCCGAGAACGTCGCCCGCATCGGCTACCGCATGCCTGATCTCGCCGATGCCGCCACTGCGGCGCGCTACGCCGGCAAGCACGTCGCGGTCGCGGGCACGGGCGCCTCGGCCAAGGGAGTCCTGATCGCGCTGGCCGCACTCGCGCAGCAGTACCCCGAGACGAGAGTCACGTGGCTCGTGCGCCGCCCGTCCGTCACCGCGTCGTTCGCCGGCAGTGGCCAGGACGAGCTGCCCGCTCGAGGCGAGCTGGGCCAGCTTGCGAAGAACGCCGTCGAGCGCGGTCCGGTCACGACGGTCACCGGCTTCCGCACCTCTCGTGTCGAGGCCGGCGCAGACGGGCGACTGACACTGACGTCGGACCGTGGCGACGAGGTCACAGGCATCGACGAGGTCGTCGTGCTGACCGGCTTCCGGCCCGACCTGTCGTTCCTGACCGAGCTGCGTCTCGACCTCGACCCCGTCCTGGAGTCACCGCGCACCCTCGCTCCGCTGATCGACCCGAACGAGCACTCCTGCGGCACGGTCTACCCGCACGGTGCTGCCGAGCTGGCGCAGCCCGAGCCGGGCTTCTACCCCGTGGGCATGAAGTCGTACGGCCGCGCCACCTCGTTCCTGGCCCTCACGGGCTTCGAGCAGACCCGCTCGGTCGCCGCCGCGATCGCCGGCGACCACGAGGCCGCGGCCCGGGTCGAGCTCGTCCTTCCCGACACGGGGGTCTGCGGCGGAGCCGGGACGTTCGAGGACGAAGCCGCTGCTCCCGACGGCGGCGGGTGCTGCGGGGCGCCAGCCGCTCCCGAGCTCCTCACGCTCGGTGGGCCGGCGGCGAGCTGACCTGCGACGCCTCCGGAGCTGAGCTCTTGAAGGGATTCATGGATCGCCCGAGCGCGTACTGCGCCCGGAACGGGATCGGGCGCATCCCGTCCGGCTTGAGCTCCGTGCCCAACCCCTGCGACGTGCCCAGCACGTAGGTCTTGATCGCGGTGTGGAGCAGGCTCTCGCCCGGAGGGGCGAAGGCCGCCAGCAACGACAGGTTGACGATGCGGCCGTGGCCGCGGGCCTTCATGTCGGGCACGACGAGATGGGCCAACTGGGTCACGGCCGTGATCATGAGCTCCTCGGGCGCGCCGGGATCGGTGAGGTCGGCGGTCAGGACCCTGCAGGTCACGCCGTGCTGGTCCGTGAGCCGCTCGGCGAGCTCATGGAGTCGCTCGGCGCGGCGGAGGACGTCGAGGCCATGACGCGGATGAGCGTGTTCGTGGTCGAAGGTCTCCTGAGCCACCCCCTGCCTCAGGCCGAGCGCCGCAAGATCGTCGAGACGATCAGCCGCCCTCGCCGAGGTCCTGGATCGCACGCCCGGCGCGATAGAGCGCGCCCAGCAGCGGCACCAGCTCCTGGCCGCGTGCTGTCAGCGCGTACGACGACCGGTTGGGGAATCCTCGAGTGACCTCTCGACTGACCAGCCCCCGGGCGACCAGCGCCGCCAGTCGATCCGTGAGGACCTTGTCGCTGAGCTCGGGCAGGCTGCCGGCAAGCTCGCTGAACGTCAGGCGGCCCACCGACAGGTTGCGCAGGAGGAGCGTCGTCCACCGGCCCGAGATGGATGCAAGCGCGACCTCGACAGGACAGTCGTCGGTCGGTGCGGTCGCCCGGCCTCCGGGCGTCGACATGAAGTCCTCGTCCGCACCGGCACTTACTGTTTGGTGAGCCACTTTTCGACCTGATTCATTGATGCCATGACCACAACGGATCCCGCACGGGACGCCCATCACCCACGTCTTGCCACTGTCGCCTCCGAGCACCCCGGCGTCTTTGCCGAGGCGTTCAACACGTTTGATCTTGACATCCTCGATCGGGTCTACGAGGACCAGGCCGTATTGGTCAACGGTCCCGGGAACCCGCTGCTGGGCGACGAGCGTCGCGCGGCGCTCGCGGAGCTGCAAGCATTGAGGGTGCCCATCCAGGTGAACCCTCGAGAGGTCTACGAGGCAGGCGACCTGGCGCTCCTGATCGTCGACTGGTCCATCGCGGGTCGAGGACCCGACGGAGCGGAGATCATGGTGACGGGCACGGCCACCGACGTGGCGCGACGCGGGGTCGACGGCCTCTGGCGCTATGCGATCGACAATCCCTTCGGCGTGGCCTGAGGCCCGTACCGGAATGGTCCGCTGCGGGACCCGGCGACTCGTCGCTGCCCCGCAGTGGGCCTCGGGCCAGTGCTGGCCCCGGAACCTTCGTGCAGGTCGCGCAGCCCGAGACCGTCGTCTCGGCCTCAGAACGTGGAGTGCGAGCCGAAGCTGCGCTGCCAGTACGTCAGAGGGCGATGACTCCCGGCGGCTGCCGCCGTCGCGCGGCCGAGGACCACGACGTGATCTCCGGCCGGCACCATCTGCTCCACCTCGATCGCCACCCAGGCGTGCACGCCCGGCAGTGCGGGTGCCCCGTCGGTGACGAACCACTCCAGGCCAGCGAAACGATCGACCCCGCGCTGGGCGAAGCGCAGCGCCAGCTGGTCGTGGGCCGCCGAGAGCACGTTGACGCCGAGGGTTCCGCCCACCGTCACGTGATGCAGCAGCGACGACTCGACGTCGAGGCTCACGAGCAGCATCGGCGGCTCCATCGAGAGCGAGCAGAACGCGCTGACCGTGGTGCCGTGAGGCACGCCGTCGTCGAGCGCCGTCACGACCGCCACGGGCGAGGCGACGTTGGCCATGGCGCCACGGAAGGCCGTGCGGAGCGCGGCGATCGCGCCGAGGGCAGGGGAGGGTGCGGTGGCAGTCACCCGGTCCACGGTGCGGGTCGTTCCACCGCTGCGTCCACGAGGGATTCGCGATGATTCGGCTTTCGCGATCCTGATGAGTCGCCGCTCCTGACCCGCTCAAACCCCGCCTGACCTGCGCAGACGTGGCTGAACCGGGCCTTCCGGATGCATGTCGAGGAATGGACACGCATTCCGGATCGTGAGACGCACGTTCGTCGAGCGTCCTGACGGTCGACGGTTCAGGGGTCCGGCCCGCCGAAAGGACCCCACCTCATGACCGTCACCGACGCCCCCACCACGATCCCCGCCACCGCGGCTCGCACGGCCGAGTTCATCAGCCTGACCCACCTGAACCCGTCGACCGAGCTTGAGCACCGCGCCAGCCGCGGGATCGACCTGCCGTACTTTCGTCGCTACGTGCGCAGCCTCGAGGACGGCGGCTACGACTACACGTTGCTCCCGTACGCGTCGAGCTCCGCCGACCCCTACGTGCTGGGTGGCGCCCTCGTGGCCCAGACCGAGAACGTGAAGCCGATCATCGCGGTGCGTCCCAACCTCGGGCACCCGCTCGTAGCGGCCCAGAAGCTCGCGACGCTCGACCAGGTCAGCGAGGGCCGTGCGGTCGTGCACATCATCTCGGGAGGCAGCGACGCCGAGCAGGCCCGCCACGGCGACTACCTGACCAAGGACGAGCGCTATGCCCGCACCGAGGAGTTCATCACCCTCCTGCGCCGGGGCTGGCACGACACCGAGCCCTTCAGCCACGACGGCACGTACTACAAGCTCGACGACTTCGGGCCGGGCTTTCGTCCCTACGGCGACACGATCCCGATCTCGATCGGCGGCTCGTCCGACGCGGCCTTCGAGGTGGGCGGTCGCCAGGCCGACATCTTCAGCTTCTGGGGCGAGCCGCTGGCCGACATCGCGTCGCAGATCCAGCGCGTCCACGCCCTCGCCGCCGCCGCGGGCCGTCCCCACCAGCGCATCTGGGTGACGTTCCGGCCTATCATCGCCGAGACCGACGAGCTGGCGTGGCAGAAGGCCTACCGGTACGCCGACCGTCTTGCCGCCAACACCAAGGCCGGCGAGTCCGTCATCCGTCGGTTCGTCGGCAGCGGCTCGCCGCAGAACGTCGGCTCGCAGCGCGCTCTCGAGTTCGCGAACCGTGCCGACGTCTACGACCGCGCCCTGTGGACCCGCACGGCTGCCGCGACCGGCGGCAACGGTGCGTCGACCGCACTGGTGGGCAGTCCCGAGACCGTCGCGGCCGCGATCCTCGACTACGTCGACCTCGGTGCCGACCTGGTCTCGATCCGTGGCTACGACACGCTCAACGACGCGATCGACTACGGCCGCTACGTCATCCCGCTCGTCAAGCAGGAGCTCGCGCACCGCGCGGCGACGGGTCAGCGTGGCACCCTGCAGGCCGACCACCCCGGCGCGTACGGCGACGACTTCGCGCAGGTCGCGGGCATCGCATGACCGTGACCGCTGAGGTCGTGATCCCACGGCCAGACGTCTCCGAGGTTGCGCTCTCCCGCGTGACGGCGGCCCTGGCCGCCCACGCCGCGCGGCACGACCGCACGGGCGAGGTGCCGTGGGACGGCCTGCGCATCGTGCACGAGGCCGGACTGCTGACGGCGACGGTCGGGGCCGCCCACGGTGGTCCCGCGCTCGGACTCGTCGACACGGCACGAGTGCTCGTGGCCCTCGGCGAGGGCGACCCCTCGGTCGCGCTGATCGTGGCAAACTCCCTCCACACGCACGCCGCACAGGCCGCAGCGCCCCACTGGCCCGAGGAGCTGTACGCCGACCTGCTGCGCCGCAGCCTCGACGGCCCGGCGCCGGTCAACGCGATCCGCGCCGAGCCCGAGCTCGGTGCACCAGCCCGCGGTGGACTCCCCGCCACGACGCTGACGGCGACGGCCGAGGGCTGGACGCTGTCGGGCCGCAAGTCGTACGCGACGGGCGGCGCCGCGCTCGCGTACCACGTGGTGTGGGCCGTGACCGACGAGCCGAAGCCGCGCGTGGGCCACGTGCTCGTGCCCGGCGACGCCGACGGCATCACCTGGATCGAGACGTGGGACCATCTCGGCCTTCGAGCCTCCAACACCCACGACGTCGTCTACGACCGGACCCCGGTGCGCTCCGACGCCTTCGTCGAGATCCCGCGCGGTGAGGACGGGGTCTACCGCGACCCTGCGGCCACGCCCGGCATCCAGTCGTTCTGGCACCCCGCGCTGTACGTGGGCGCGGCCCGCGCCGCACGGTCGGCCTTCGTGGCCTACGCCAACGACCGCGTGCCCACGGCGCTCGGCGCGCCCATCGCGACGACGGAGCGCATCCAGGCAGTCGCCGGTGAGATCGAGACCCAGGTCGCCCAGGCCGAGGCGCTGCTGTTCGGCACCCTCGCACGAGCCGAGGCCGGCGAGCTCGAGGCGGTCGCTCCGCAGCTCGGCGTGCTGAAGGGCGCGATCGCCCGGGCGGTCGTGGCCGCGGCCAGCACCGCGGTCGAGGCGCTCGGCAACCCGGGTCTGTCCCGGCGCAACTCCCTCGAGCGCCACCTGCGCGACGTGCTCTGCGTGCGGGTCCACCCGCCCCAGCTCGATGCCGCCCAGATCGCCGCCGGCCGACGCGTTCTCGGCATCTCCTGAACCTGCTTCGCCACCCCCACCCCCAGAAAGATCGACCATGACCCGCTTCCCTCGCCTCGCCGTGGCCCTCGCGTCCGCGACCCTCGCCTCCCTGGCCCTGACGGCCTGCGGTGGGGGGTCCGACGACGCCGGACCCGCCGGTGACCCCGTCTCCGGCGGCACCCTGAAGGTGGCCTTCTGGCCCGACAACGCCGCCTTCCCGTGCGTCGACCCGTTCCAGACCTACTGGATCGAGCACCGCACCGTGATCCGCAACCTCGCGGACTCCCTGACCGACCAGGATCCCGAGACGGGGGAGATCACGCCGTGGCTCGCCGACAGCTGGGAGGTCGCCCCCGACGGGTTGTCGTACACCTTCACGCTGAAGGACGGCGTGACGTTCAGCGACGGCACCCCGGTCGACGCCGAGGCCGTCAAGGCCAACGTCGAGGGCTGGCTCGCGACGGTCAAGGCCACCAACGGCAGCGCCTTCGGGGCCAGCTACGTCGTCGGCCTCAACGGCGCCGAGGTCGTCGACCCGCTCACCGTGAAGCTCACGTTCGACCAGCCGAACAGCTCGTTCCTCCAGGCCACCTCGACGACCAACCTCGCGCTCATCTCGCCGGCCTCCTTCCAGAACACCCCGGCCGACCGCTGCGCCGGCGACTTCGTCGCCTCAGGCGCGTTCACCCTCGAGTCGTACTCGCCGAACGAGCTGCTGAAGATCGTCAAGCGCGACGACTACGCCTGGGGCTCGGAGCTCGCGGACAACACCAAGGCGCCGTACCTCGACGCGGTCGAGTTCAGCTACGTCGCCGAGGACAGCGTCCGCACGGGCAACCTGACGAGCGGCGCGGTCGACATCGCGTGGCCCCGCAACCCCTTCACGGTCGAGGACCGCGCGCTGATCGACAGCGCCGGCGCCGCCATCGAGTCGCGTTCGCTGCCCGGCGTCTCGCAGACGTTCTTCGCGAACGTCACCGAGGGCCGCCCGCTCGCCGACAGGGCCGTGCGCGACGCGCTCCACCAGGCGATCGACATCGAGACGTACGCCGCCACGATCTACGGCGACGACTACCCGCTCGTCGAGGGCGGCTTCGACACCACGACGCCGTACTTCACGAGCCAGGCCGACAAGCTCAAGTACGACCCGGAGGGCGCCGAGAAGACGCTCGACGACGCCGGATGGAAGGTCGGCGACGACGGGTACCGCTACAAGGACGGACAGAAGCTGACCCTGGTCAACCTGGTGCCCGCCACGTCGCCCGGCGAGGAGCTGATCCAGGACCAGCTCAAGCAGGTCGGCATCGAGGTCGTGATCGACGTGACGCCGAACGCCGAGCGGCCCGCGAAGATCACGGGCGGCAACTACGACCTGGTCGCGAACTACTTCACCCGGGCCGATCCCGGTGCGCTGCAGTTCATCCTCGACCCGAACCTGGCCAACTCCAAGGCGCTCGCCACCAACGCCAGCACCCCGGAGACCCTCGCCGAGCTGCAGCGCCTGTTCGCGCAGGCCATCCAGACGACCGACCAGGAGCAGACGGAGCAGGCCTACGCCGACCTCCAGGACCTCCTGATCGACGAGGGCGTCACGTTCCCGATCTTCGAGCGGGTCCAGTACGCCGGGGTCTCGTCCTCGGTCGGTGGGTTCGCCTTCACGTCGGAGAGCTTCCTGCGGCTCAACGACGTGTGGAAGCAGCAGTAGGGAGCGCTCGGAGATGAAGCGGTACGTCCTCAGCCGGTTGGCCCAGGCGGTCGGGGTCCTGTTCGCGGCCTTCACCGTGACCTTCGCGGTGCTCTACCTGCTGCCGAGCGACCCGGTGGCGCTGCAGCTCGGCGCGGCGGGGATCGAGACCGACAAGCTGACCGACACCCAGCTCGAGGCAGCGAAGGCCCAGTACGGCCTCGACCGTCCGGTCGCCGAGCAGTACCTCTCGACCCTTGGCGGCTTCGTGAGCGGCGACCTCGGGACGTCGATCGCGAAGCAGCAGCCGGTCGCCGGTCTCATCGGCGACCGGCTGGGCCCGACGATCTCGCTGAGCCTCGCGGCCGGCGCGCTGTCCCTGCTGGTCGGCACGGGTCTCGCCTACCTCGCGTCCTACGTGAGGTGGCGCCCTGCACGGCTCGTGCTGAGTCGGCTCCCGTCGCTTGGCGCCTCGTTCCCGCAGTTCTTCATCGGGCTCGTGGCGATCCAGCTGTTCGCCTTCCAGCTCGGGTGGCTGCCGGCGACCGGGAGCCGGGGTCCGGAGTCGCTCCTGCTCCCGGCCGTCACGATCTCGGTCCTGACCTCGTCGTTGCTGGCGCAGGTGCTGATGCGCAGCTTCGACGAGACCCTGAGCCAGCCGTACGTCGTGACGGCGCGCGCGAAGGGCCTGTCGCGGGCGGCGGTGCAGTGGCGCCACGGGTTCCGCAACGCGATCCTGCCGGCCATGACGATCCTCGGCCTGCTGGTGGGCCTGACCGTCACGAGCGCGATCGTCGTCGAGACGGTGTTCGCTCGCAACGGTGTCGGCAAGCTCGCGCAGGAGTCGGTGCTGTCGCAGGACGTGCCGGTCGTGCTCGCCATCGTGACGCTCGCTGCCGCGATCTTCGTGCTGGTCAACCTCGTGGTCGACCTGCTTTACCCGCTGCTCGATCCACGGATCGTGCAGCTTCCCCGAAAGGTGGCGGTCCGATGACCAGCGGACTCGACCGGGCGGTCGACGCCGCCCTGCTCACCGATGACGGCCCCGTGGGCCGTCGCGCCCGCTGGAGGTCCGTGCTCCGGACCCTGGCGGTCCGCCCTGGATTCGTCGCCGCACTTCTCCTGGTGCTGTTCGTCGTGGCGGCCGCGTTCGCCCCCACGCTGTTCGCGAGCCACGACCCGTACGCGACGGCGCCGGTCGACCGGATGATGTCGCCCGGGACCGGCGGTCACCTCTTCGGCACGGACGAGCTCGGTCGCGACATCTGGTCGCGGGTCGTCCACGGCGCCGCGCTCACGATCAAGGCCACCTTGATCGCCCTGGGCATCGCGGTGGTCGCCGGGCTCACGCTCGGTGTGCTCTCGGGCTTCTTCGGCGGCATCGTCGATGCACTCCTGATGCGCTTCGTCGACGTCATGCTGGCGATCCCGAGCCTCCTGCTCGCCCTGGCGATCGTGACGGCGCTGGGCTTCGGGACGGTGCCGGTCGCGATCGCGGTCGGCATCGGCATCGTGCCCGGCTTCGCCCGGACGACCCGCGCCGAGGTGCTGCGGGTCAAGACCCTTCCGTACGTCGAGGCGGCCCGTGCGGGTGGCGCCTCGTGGCCGCGGGTGCTGGTGCGCCACGTGCTGCCCAACTCGTGGGGCCCGGTCGCGGTGCTGGCCGTGCTCGACACCGGCGTCGCGATCATCGCGATCGCCTCGCTGAGCTTCCTCGGATTCGGTGCGGCGCCGCCCTCCGCCGAGTGGGGCACCCTCATCTCGGCCGGTCGCGGCTACCTCGTGAGCGCACCGTGGGTTCCCCTGCTGCCCGGCCTGTTCGTGGCCGCCGTCGTGCTGAGCCTCAACCACATCTCGAAGACCTTCCAGGAGCTCGAGCGATGACCACGCCCCTCGTCAGGATCCGAGACCTCCAGGTCGACTACACGCGCCGTCGTCGCCACGTGCCGGCGGTGCGCGGCGTCGACCTCGACATCGCCCCGGGCGAGATCGTCGCGGTCGTGGGGGAGTCAGGCTCGGGCAAGACCACGATCGCCAACACGATCATCGGCCTGCTCCCCGAGAACGCCCGCACCCGCGGCGGCAGCGTCGAGGTGGCGGGGCCTGACGGCCCGGTCGAGGTCGTCGGCGCCAAGGAGCCCGACCTCCGGGCGCTGCGGGGCTCCGTCGTGGGCCTCGTGCCCCAGGACCCCATGGTCGGTCTGAACCCGACCCAGCGCATCGGCGCTCAGGTCGGTGAGGCCGTGCGGCTGCGCGGCGTCAAGGGCGACGCGGTCGCCGACGCCGTGCAGACCTACCTGAAGCAGGCCGGCATCGACGACCCTGAGCTGCGCGCACGGCAGTACCCGCACGAGCTGTCGGGCGGGCTGCGCCAGCGCGTGCTGATCGCGATCGCGCTCGCGGGCGAGCCGCGGCTGATCATCGCCGACGAGCCAACCAGCGCCCTCGACGTCACGGTGCAGGCGACGATCCTCGACCATCTCGAGTCGCTCGTGCGGAAGTCCGGCACGTCGTTGCTCATCATCACCCACGACCTCGCCGTGGCCGCCGACCGCGCGGACCAGGTCGTGGTGCTGTCGGAGGGCAAGGTCGTCGAGCGCGGAGCCCCGGACGAGATCCTGGTCGCGCCCGAGGATCCCTACACGCGTCGCCTCATCGCGGCCGCGCCCGGGCTGGCGCACGGGGGACGCATCGAGCCGCGCCACGAGCTCGCGGACACCGACGTCGCGACCTCCGACCCGGTGATCCGGCTCGAGGGAGTCAGCAAGTCCTATCCGCTGCCCGGTGGTGCGGGCACGTTCGCGGCGCTCGACGACGTGTCGCTGCAGGTCGCGAAGGGTCGCACGCACGCGCTGGTGGGGGAGTCGGGCTCGGGCAAGACCACGACGCTGCGGATCGCGCTGGGTCTCGAGCAGCCCGACTCCGGCAGGGTCGTGCTCAAGGGCACCGACATCACCGGGAAGGGCTGGCGTCAGACGCGTCCGCTGCGCCGCACGGTGCAGATCGTGCACCAGAACCCGTACGCCTCGCTCGACCCACGCTTCACGATCGGCCAGACGATCGCCGAGCCCCTGGTCTCGTTCAAGGTCGGCGACCGCCGCAGTCGCGCGGCGCGGGTCGCGGAGCTGCTCGACCAGGTGTCGCTGCCGGCTTCCTACGCCGAGCGCCTGCCCGCGGAGCTCTCCGGCGGCCAGCGCCAGCGGGTCGCGATCGCCCGTGCCCTCACGCTGGAGCCCGAGGTCGTGCTGCTCGACGAGCCCGTCTCGGCGCTCGACGTGTCGGTGCAGGAGCAGATCCTCGACCTGCTCGCCGAGCTGCAGGAGCGGCTCGGCCTGTCGTACCTGTTCATCTCGCACGACCTCGCCGTCGTGGCGCAGGTCGCCCACACCGTCTCGGTCATGAGCCGTGGTCGCGTCGTGGAGTCGGGCGCGGTGTCGTCGGTCTTCGGCGCCCCGCAGAGCGAGCACACTCGCGCCCTGATCGACGCGATCCCGGGTCGCATCAGCGCCCGTCGCCGGGAGGTCGTCCATGCCTGAGCAGCGGAGGAGACGGCGCCACGTCGTGATCGGCGCCGGTGCTGTCGGGGGCGTGCTTGCCGCTCGTCTGACCCAGGCTGGTCGGGAGGTGCTGCTCGTCGCTCGCGGCGAGCACGGACGCCTGATCGCCGAACGCGGGCTTCGCGTCCGTCATCCGGGCGGCATCGACACGGTGCGGATCCCCGTGGTCGCCGGACCTGACGACGTCAGCCTGCGCAGCACCGACGTGCTGCTGCTGACCGTCAAGACCCAGGACGCCGAGGGTGCGCTGCGCGACTGGTCGTGGTTGCCGCTCTCCGACGTGCCCGGTGGCGTCGCCGCGGACCTGCCGATCGTGACGTTCCAGAACGGCCTCGAGACCGAGTCGGCCGCGCTGCGACGCTTCCGGTCGGTGCACGGCGCCACGATCGGCATCGCCGCGAGCTACCTCACGGCTGGCGAGGTCGTCTCGCCGTCGCGAGCCCCTGTGGAGGGCGCGATCTGGATCGGCCGCTATCCGAGGGGCCACGACGAGGTGACCGAGGCGGTCGTGCGCGATCTCACCGCCGCCGGCTTCCACGCAGTCGTCTCCGACGACGTGCGGGCCGAGAAGAGCGCCAAGCTCGTCGCCAACGTCAGCAACGGTCTCGACCTCCTGCCGGGGACCGACGAGGATCGCTCCGCGGCGCGCGACCTTCTGCGGGCCGAGGCGACCGAGGTCCTGGCCGCTGCCGGCCTGCCGATCGGCAGGCTCGACGCATCGCTGACGATCGAGTCCGTCGAGGGCCACCTGCCAGGTCGCCTGTCGACCTGGCAGAGCTTCGCCCGTGGTGCGTCCAGCGAGATCGACCACCTCAACGGCGAGATCGTGCTGCTGGGCCGGCG
The DNA here is from genome assembly GCA_023252095.1 of Actinomycetes bacterium. Classification (GTDB taxonomy): domain Bacteria; phylum Actinomycetota; class Actinomycetes; order Propionibacteriales; family Nocardioidaceae; genus Aeromicrobium. The sequence goes on from JAHEXN010000023.1 coordinate 16,203, forward strand.
TCACGGCGTCGCCACACCCGTCAACGAGCGTCTCCAACGACTTCTCGGGTCCGAGCACACTGGTCCTCGCGACCTGTCCCACCTTCTGCCATCCCTCGAGAGGACCTCCCGCGCATGACCACCACCGTGACGACCGACGCCTGGCTCGACGACTGGACGAGCTGGCATGCCGATCGCGAGGCCGCGGCCGCGGCGCCGCACGGCCTCACGTCGCCGACCGGCACCCACTGGCTCGACGACGAACCGACCGAGCTGCCCACCGTGCCCGGCACCTGGCGTGTCGCGGACGGTGCCGTGGTGGGCTCGGGTGCGGTCGACGTGTGGCTCGCTCCGGGCGAGAGCCTCGATCTCGGGGACCTCCGCCTGCTCGCGATCTCGCGCGACGGCAACCTCGCCCTGCGGGTCTTCGACCCGGCTGCGCCGACGCGGTCCTCCTTCGCCGGTATCGACGCGTTCGCCCCGGACCGCGACTGGTCGCTGACAGGCCGGTTCACGCCCGCTGCCGACGACGCGACGGTCACGATCGACAACGTCGACGGCCGCCGCGGCCCGCAGGCGCTCGCCGGCACGGTGCACGTCACGATCGACGGCCACGACGCGGAGCTCTCGGCGTTCCCCGCCGCGAACGGAGGCCTGCAGATCACGTTCTCCGACGCGACGAGCGGCGCGACCACGAGCCCCTTCCGGTTCCTGGCCCTTCCGGCTCCGTCCGACGACGGCTCGGTCGCGGTCGACCTGAACCGTGCCTATCTGCCGCCGTGTGCGTTCACCGACCACTACCTGTGCCCCGTTCCGCCGCCGGAGAACCGACTCCCGGTCGCGGTGCCGGTCGGTGAGACGCTGGTGCGCACGACCGAGGGAAGCGGGGTCTGACCGTGGCGATCCTCATCACGCCGACCGAGCTCGCCGCCGCGCTCGACAGCCCGCGTCCGCCGAAGGTCCTCGACGTCCGGTGGGCTCTCGGCGGTCCGCCCGGTCACGGTGAGTACCTGGCCGGTCACGTGCCCGGCTCGGTGTTCGTCGACCTCGACACCGAGCTCGCGACGATCGACGACCCGCGCGACGGTCGCCACCCGATCCCGGCCGAGGGTGTGCTCGAACGGGCCGCCCGGCGCTGGGGGCTCCATGACGGCGACACGGTCGTCGTGCACGACGCGGGAGCCAATCTCTCCGCCGCTCGCGCGTGGTGGCTGCTGACCGACGCGGGGGTGGCCGACGTGCGCGTGCTCGATGGTGGGCTCGCCGCCTGGACCGCCGCTGGTCTTCCGGTAGCGACCGACGACGTCGTGCCGGAGCCCGGCACGATCAGCCTCACGCCGGGCGGGCTGCCGGCGACCGACATCGACGGGGCCGCGGCGTGGCCAGAGCACGGCACGCTCCTCGACGTTCGCGCCCCCGAGCGGTTCCGCGGCGAGACCGAGCCCGTCGACCCGCGTGCCGGTCACGTGCCCGGTGCCGTCAACGTGCCCACGGGCGGCAACGTCGGTGAGGACGGCACCTTCCTGTCGCCCGACGCGTTGCGTGAGCGCTTTGCCGCCGCGGGTGTCGACCCCGGCACCGAGGTGGCCGTCTACTGCGGGTCGGGCGTCACGGCGAGCCACACCGTGCTGGCGCTCCGGCTGGCTGGGATCGACGCCACGCTGTTCCCGGGCTCGTGGAGCCAGTGGTCGCAGCACCCCGACCGCCCCGTCGCCACGGGGTCGTGACGCGTCCGCGATGCGGGATCGGTCGGACCGCGCCCCTCGCCGAACCTAGGCTCGGTCGATGGCCCGTGACCTCGACCTCGTCCAGCTGCGCACGTTCGTCGCGGTCGTCGACTGCGGAGGCTTCGGCCGTGCAGCCGCCTCGCTCCACCTCAGCCAGCCGACCGTGAGCCAGCACGTGCGCGGCCTCGAGCGGTCGGTGCACACGACCCTGTTCACGCGGGACGGCCGCACCTCGCGACTCACCCCGTCGGGCGAGCGTCTGCTCGGCGAGGCGCGGCGGATCCTCGCGGTGCACGACGAGGCACTCGGGCGGCTCGACCTGGTGCTGGAGCCCACGATCGTGATCGGCTCCACCGAGACGGCGGCCGAGCAGGTCCTGCCCGAGCTGCTCGGCGCGCTGCGCGCTGCCTTCCCGGGGCGGCAGACCCAGTTCCACATCGATCGCTCGACCCAGATGATCGAGGGCGTCGCGAAGGGCACGCTCGACCTTGCCGTCGTGCTGGGCCTGGGCTCCGACGTGCCGGGCACCAAGGTCGGTTCCCTGCCGCTCGGCTGGTACTCCTCGCGCTCCTGGGCCCCGCCGCTGCTGGGCGATGCCTGGCCGCTCGTGGCCTACGTCGAGCCGTGCGGGATGCGGCAACGCGCCCTGACCGTCCTTGGTGCGCACGACCACCGCGTCGAGGTCGTGGCGGAGTCGACGTCGCTCGAGGGCGTCACGGCTGCAGCTCGTGCGGGGCTCGGCCTCGCGGTGCTCCCTGACGCCGGAACGGTGCCCGACGGTCTCGTGCGTCGTTCCGAGCTGCCGGCCCTCGGTGAGATCACGGTGCGGCTGATCTCACGACGCGGCATCGACGTCGAGATCGAGCACACGGCCCTCTCGACCCTCGAGTCGTTCTTCGCCGACCACGTCCACGACGCCGACGAGGTGGCGCATGAGTCGTGACGGCTTCCTCGCCGACCTGGGGCAGCGTGCCCCGGTCCTGACCGACGTCAGCGCGCGGGCCGCTGCCGCGACCGACCGGTCCGGCCTGCTGCCCGCCACGTCACCGTTCGCCGTCGTGGCCGCGACGGGCGTCGAGCACGTCGTGGCGACCCTCGACCTCGCGCACGAGCACCGGGTCGGCGTCGTCGTCCGCGGTGGCGGCACTGGCCTGGCCGGCGGCGCGGTCGCCGACGAGAGCGTGCTCGTGCTCGACGTGTCGGGCCTGCGCGACCTGCGGATCGACGTCGCGAACCATCGCGCCGTCTCCGGGCCCGGTGTCCTCACGGCCGACCTCGACGCGGCCGCCCGCCGGCAGGGACTCTTCTACGCGCCCGACCCGGCCAGCGCCGCGATCTCGACGATCGGTGGCAACGTCGCGACCAATGCGGGTGGATTCCGCTGCGTCTCGTACGGCGTGACCCGCGACGCGGTGCTGGGTCTCACGGCCGTGCTGCCCGGTGGCGCCGTCGTCTCGACCGGCGCCGGCACCGTGAAGGACGTCGTGGGCTACGACCTCACGAGCCTGCTGGTCGGGTCGGAGGGCACGCTCGGCGTGGTCGTCGAGGCGACCCTGCGCCTGCTGCCGACGCCCTCGGCGGTGGCCACGGCCTCCGCGCTGCTCGACGACGCAGGTGCCGCCGTGGCTGCTGTGGCCGAGCTCGGCGCCAGCGGGGTCCGTCCTGCGGTCTGCGAGCTCGTGGACGGGCCGACGCTCGCCGCGATCGACGACCTGCGGGGGAGCGACGTCGCGTCCCGCGGCGGTGCCCTGCTCCTGGTGCAGACTCACGGCTCGGGGGCGTCGGCCGACATCGGCGTCGTCACGG
>JAHEXN010000262.1:0-2983 GCA_023252095.1 Actinomycetes bacterium
GGTTGTCGATGTCGAACACCGTGGTCTCGAGCGGCGCCGCGAAGATCGTCTCGGGGTGGTGCACCAGGTAGGTGTCGATCGGGTCCGGTCGCGCGATCAGCACGCCCAGCGACTCCTGACCGCCACGGCCGGCCCGCCCCCACTGCTGGAACAGCGAGGCGCGGGTGCCCGGGTAGCCCACCGTCACGACCGCGTCGAGGCCGGAGACGTCGATGCCGAGCTCGAGGGCCGACGTCGAGGTCAGGCCGAGCAGGTCGCCCGACCGGAGACGCTTCTCGAGCAGTCGGCGCTCTTCCGGCAGGTAGCCGCCGCGGTACGTCGCCACCCGGTCCGGCAGCGACGGGTCGACGTCGGCCAGCAGGTCGCGCGCCCGCGACGTCACGTGCTCCGCACCGCGCCGGGACCGCACGAAGCACACGCTCTGCACTCCGGCCGAGGTGAGGTCGGCCAGCAGGTCGGCGGCCTCGTGCGACGCCGGCCGCCGGGCTCCCGTCGTGACGTCGGCGGCGTCGAGCAGGGGCGGCTCCCAGAGGGCGATCGTGCGCTCGCCGTGCGGCGACGCGTCCTCGGTCACCGCCGTCGCGTCGAGACCGGTGAGCCTCCGGGCGAATGCCTCGGGATCGGCCACGGTCGCCGACGAGCAGACCACGACCGGGGTCGCGCCCACGTGCTCGCACAGCCGCAGCAGGCGGCGGAGCACGAGGGCGACGTGGGCCCCGAACACGCCCCGGTAGTGGTGGCACTCGTCGACCACGATGACCTGCAGCCCGCGCAGAAGCCTCGACCACCGCTGGTGCCCGGGCAGGATCACGTGGTGCAGCGTGTCGGGATTGGTCAGCACCCACGCGGCGTGGTCACGGGCCCACTGACGCTCCTCGCGACTGTTGTCGCCGTCGACCGTCGCGGCGCGCACCTGCGGGTCGAGCTCGCGGAGGCGCCGGAGCTGGTCGGCCGCCAGCGCCTTGGTCGGGGCGAGGTAGAGCACCGCCGGCAGGCGCGAGCCCTGCAGCGCCCCGCCCTCACGACCGGTGTCGAGTGCGCTCAGCGCCGGCACCTGGAACGTCAAGGACTTGCCCGACGCGGTCCCGGTCGTCACGACGACGTGCCGCCCAGCGTGCACGTGGTCGATCGCCTCGCGCTGGTGTGCCCACAGGTGCGTCACGCCCTGCCGGGCGAAGGCGGTGCGCACGGACCCCGGCACCCAGTCGGGCCAGGGCTCCACGACCGCCTCGCGCGCCGGCTGCAGCTCGACGTGCGTGACGCGCTCTCCGTGGCGCGCGACGAGATCGGCCGGTCGCACGCCTCGAGTCTCCCAGACGCCCCGTGACCCTCGGGTGGCCGAGCGGGACGGCTTCGACGGTCGCATCCTGGTCAGGCGTGCCAGAATGACGCGAACCTGGAGGGGAGATCAGATGGAGCTCACGGTGGAGACGCGTTCGGTACCGCCGTTCGAGGTGCTCGAGATCGGTGGCGAGATCGACGTCTACACGGCCCCGCGGCTGCGGGAGGCCGTCGTGGAGGCGATCGAGGCCGGCAAGCTGCGGTTGATCGTCGACGTCCAGCGGGTCGACTTCCTCGACTCGACCGGGCTCGGCGTCCTGGTGGGGGCGCTCAAGCGGGTCCGCGCCGACGACGGCACGCTCGACATCGTCTGCACGCACGAGCGCCTGCTCAAGATCTTCCAGATCACGGGCCTCGACAAGGTCTTCGGCCTGCACGACAGCGTCGAGGCCGCCGTCGCCGCCCACGCGTGAGCGAGCTGACCCCAGCGAGCGGAATCCTGGGGCGCCTCTCCGACGCGTTGCGGTCCGCCGACTTCACCCCCGGCGCGGTCCACGACCTGCTGGGACCGTCAGCCCACACCGCACTCGGCCGCAACGAGTCGACCCCGGCCGCCCGGGCGGCGTCCGACGGCTCGCCGCTCGCGGTGCTCGTGCACCTCTTCACCTTGCAGCGCCCCGTGGATCGCGTGTCGGCGGACCGGGCCCTCCCGGCGCTCGTCGAGCCCATGGTGGACGCCGGTCTCCTCACGGTCTCCGCTGACGAGGTCCGCGCTCTGGTCGACGTGCGGCCGTACGGCGACGAGGACCACGACTGGTGGGTCGTGTGCGACCTGACGCCCGGGCTCGACGCGTCGCCGGTCGAGGTCGGCCCCGAGCACGTGCTGGGCATCAGCGAGGCGTCCTCGTCGCTGGCGCGGCTCGTGGCGCGGCGTCCGGTCGGCCGCGCGCTCGACCTCGGCACGGGGTGCGGGGTGCAGGCCCTGCACCTGGCGCAGCACGCGCGCGAGGTCGTCGCCACCGACGTCAACCGACGCGCGCTCGCCATGGCCCGTCTGACGGCCCGGCTCAACGACGTACCGCTCGACGTCCGCCGCGGCAGCCTGTACGAGCCCGTCGCGGGCGAGCGTTTCGACCTGATCGCCTCGAACCCGCCGTTCGTCGTGTCGCCGCCCGACGGCGACCGCCTCGTCTACCGCGAGACCGGTTTCGTCAGGGACGACGTCGTGCGCCGCCTGGTCGCGGGCGCCGCCGACCACCTGACGCACGGTGGGATGTGTCACCTGTTGGCCTCCTGGGTGCACCCCGCCGACGGGTCGTGGCAGGACCGCCTCGCGGGCTGGATCGAGCCCACGGGTCTCGATGCCTGGGTGCTCGAGCGCGAAGAGGTCGACCTCGAGAGCTACACCGAGATGTGGCTCGCCGACTCCGGCCACCGCGGCCGGGCCGACTACACCGCGGCCTATGACCGGTGGCTCGACTGGTTCGCCGAGCAGGGCATCGGCGCGATGGGCTTCGGCTGGATCACGCTGCGCCGGGCCGGACGCACCACGCCGTCGGTGCGCATCGAGTCGTGGGACGGGCAGGTCGCCGGTCCGGTCGGCCCGGCCGTCCTGCGGTGGGCCGAGGCCACGGACGTCGGCGGCGACGTGCTCGACCACACCTGGGTCACCGCCCCCGACCTCGTCCAGCACACGTGGGGC
>JAHEXN010000262.1:2993-4625 GCA_023252095.1 Actinomycetes bacterium
GGGCGAGCCCGGCGCCGAGGATCCCGCGGTCATCACCGTCCGCCTCCAGGAGGGTCTGCGTCGGGAGCGACGTGTCGACACCGTGACGGCCGGACTGCTCTCCGCGAGCGACGGCGACCTCACGTCGGGCCAGGTGCTGGGGGCGATCGCGACGCTGCTCGACCTCGACCCGGAGGGCCTCAAGGCCGAGCGTCGCGACGAGGTCGCCGAGCTCGTCGCCGACGGCTTCCTGGTGGCGTCCCGGCCGTAGTCACGCCACGCCCGCCCCGGGTGAGGGATGCGGAGTTGTTGCGGGTACACGCTACGGTGTGCCCGCCGGGTTGCCGTCGTTCCCGGCCGTAGAGAGGATTCCCCCGTGACCAGCCTCGTGATCGTCGAGTCGCCGAACAAGGTCCGCAGCATTGCGGGCTATCTCGGCGACGGGTACGTCGTGGACGCCTCGGTGGGTCACATCCGTGACCTCCCGCAGGGTGCCGACGAGGTTCCGGCCAAGTACAAGGGGCTGCCCTGGGCGCGCCTCGGGGTCGACATCGACAACGACTTCGAGCCCGTCTACGTCGTGTCGGCCGGCAAGAAGTCGCAGATCACCAAGCTCAAGAAGCTCCTCAAGGACGCCGACGAGCTCGTGCTCGCGACGGATGAGGACCGTGAGGGCGAGGCCATCGCGTGGCACCTGCTCGACGAGCTCAAGCCCAACGTGCCGGTCAAGCGCATCGTCTTCAACGAGATCACCAAGGAGGCGATCCAGCGCGCGATCGCCAACCCCCGTGACGTCGACATGGACCTCGTCGACGCCCAGGAGACCCGCCGCATCCTCGACCGTCTCTACGGCTACGAGGTCAGCCCGGTCCTGTGGAAGAAGGTCATGAGCGGCCTGTCGGCCGGTCGTGTCCAGTCCGTCGCGACCCGCCTCGTGGTCGAGCGCGAGCGGGAGCGCATCGCGTTCCGCTCCGCCTCCTACTGGGACCTCGACGCCACGTTCGACGCCAACGAGAAGCACGACCCCCAGTTCTTCCCCGCACGGCTCATGACGGTCGAGGGCAAGCGCATCGCGACCGGGTCAGCCTTCGGTGCCGACGGCCAGCTCAAGAACCCCGAGGTCGTGCAGCTCGACGAGGCCTCCGTCACGACCCTCGCCGAGGGCCTGCGCGGTCGCCCGCTGAGGGTCGCGTCGGTCGAGGCCAAGCCGTACTCGCGCAAGCCGTACGCCCCGTTCCGCACCACGACGATGCAGCAGGAGGCGTCCCGCAAGTTCGGCTGGGGCGCGGCTCGCACGATGCAGGTCGCCCAGCGCCTGTACGAGGGCGGCTACATCACCTACATGCGTACCGACTCGTCGACGCTGAGCCAGACCGCCCTCAACGCCGCCCGGGCCCAGGTCGGCGAGCTGTACGGCGCGGCCTACCTGCCCGACAAGCCGCGCGTCTACGCCGGCAACTCCAAGAACGCCCAGGAGGCCCACGAGGCCATCCGCCCCGCCGGCGAGCGGTTCCGCACGCCGCAGAAGGCCGGTCTCAGCGGCGACGAGGCCAAGCTCTACGAGCTCGTCTGGAAGCGCACGATCGCCTCGCAGATGAAGGACGCGCAGGGCGAGCAGCTCTCGATCAAGCTCGCGGGTGACGCCGCCGACGG
>JAHEXN010000263.1 GCA_023252095.1 Actinomycetes bacterium
ACTGCCACGGCCGGGGTGCCCCTCGTGCGTCACACCGACGTGCTCACGGTCCTGCCCGGCACGCTGCCGGTGCCCGAGCTCGCACGCCGTCTAGCCGACACCGACGCCGCGATCATCATGAAGCTCGGCCGCACGTTCCCGGGTGTGCGCGACGCGCTCGAGCAGGCCGGGCGGCTCGAGGGGGCGCTGTACGTCGAGCGCGCATCGATGGCCGAGGAGCGGTACCTGCCCGTCGCCGACGTCGACCCGGCGACGGTGCCGTACTTCTCGCTCATCGTGGTCCCCGGCGACACCAAGCCCCCACCGGTGGTTGAGGTGCGACGAGGAACGAGGAGCCTCGAAACCAAGGGTGAAGCCACCTCAACCGCCGAGCTCCTCGTGATCGGCCTCGGGCCCGGTCCCGACGCCTGGCTCACGCCCGAGGCCTCCGCCGCGCTCGCCGAGGTGGGTCACGTCATCGGCTACGCCCCGTACGTCGACCGCGTGCCCCAGCGCGCCGGTCTCCAGCGTCACTCCTCGGGCAACACCGTCGAGGTCGACCGAGCGCGCCACGCCCTCGACCTCGCGCTCGCCGGCGAGAAGGTCGCGGTCGTGTCCGGGGGTGACGCGGGGGTGTTCGGCATGGCGTCAGCCGTGTTCGAGGCGGCGGAGTCGCCCGAGTACGCCGGTGTCGAGATCCGGGTCCTGCCCGGAGTCTCTGCGGTGCAGGCCGTCGCGGCCAGGGCTGGCGCTCCCGTGGGTGCCGACTTCGCGGTCGTGAGCCTCTCGGACCGGCTCAAGCCGTGGGACGTCGTGGAGCAGCGGGTCCGCGCGATCGCCGAGGCCGACCTCGTGATGGCGGTCTACAACCCGCGTTCACGCAGTCGCACGACGCAGGTCGCCGACCTCCGGCGGATCCTGCTCGAGCACCGCGCGCCCGGCACCGTCGTGGTCGTGGGCCGCGACGTCGGCCGCGCCGAGGAGTCCCTCACCGTCACGACGCTTGCCGACCTCGACCCGGAGTCGATCGACATGAAGTGCCTCCTGATCGTCGGCGCCTCCTCCACCCGCGTCACCCCCACCGGCCGCGTCTGGACCCCCCGCTTCGTCCTCTGATCGCAGCCGTTCCGCTCGCGAGAGACTTTGTTGGTGGTCACGAGAGAGTTTGTTTGTGGTCAGGAGAGACTTCGTGCCAACAAAGTCTCTCCTGTGCACACACAAATTCTCTCGCGAGCGGCACGTCAGGTGGGGCGGGACTTGAGGGAGCGGTCGCGGGTGGGGGCGTAGAGGTACGACTCGCCGGCACGAACGTCCTCAGCCAGGGCGCGACCCACGAGGATCACGGCAGCCTGGCGCAGGCCAGCGTCCTCGACCTGGTCGGCGACGTCGGCGAGCGTGCCGCGGAGCACGAGCTGGTCGGGACGCGAGGCGTGCGCCACGACGACGACGGGGCAGTCGGCGCCATAGTGGTCGGCGAGCTCTGCGGCGAGCGCCCGCGTGCGGGTGATCGCCAGGTGCAGGCACAGCGTCGCGCCCGTCGCAGCGAACGCGGCGAGCGACTCCCCCTCCGGCATCGCGGTGGACCGTGCCTGCGTGCGCGTCAGCACGACCGACTGCACGAGCTCCGGCACCGTCAGCTCGGCCGCGACCGTCGCCGCAGCGGCCGCGTAGGCCGGCACGCCCGGCGTGACGTCCCACGGCACGCCGTGAGAGTCCAGCCGGCGTCCCTGCTCGTGCACCGCTGAGTACAGCGACGGGTCACCTGAGCAGAGCCGGACGACGTCCAGACCAGCCTCGTGCGCGCCGACGAGCTCGGCCGTGATGCGGTCGAGGTCGAGGTCCTGCGTGTCAACGAGGCGGACGCCGTCACGGCAGTGCGAGAGCACCTCCGCGTCGAGGTAGGTGCCCGCGTAGACCACGACGTCGGCGGCGCGCAGCATCGACGCCGCGCGCAGCGTCAACAGGTCGGCGGCACCCGGGCCGGCTCCCACGAAGTGGACCGTCACAACACCTCTCCCTTCGTCACGGCCCACTGCACGACGGCGCGCGCGGGCTCCCATCCGGTGAACGTGCCGATCGGCCGTGCCGTCTCGACCGAGACACGGGTCAGCTCCCCGCCGACCCGGCTCGCCCAGTCCACGACGACGCGTTCGGTCTCGAGCGTCACGGCGTGCACGACGAGCCGCCCGCCAGGACCGAGTCGGTCCCAGACGGTGTCAAGCACGCCCTCGCGCGTGGCCCCGCCGCCCACGAACACGGCGTCCGGGTCAGGCAGGTCCGCCAGGGCGTCGGGCGCACGACCCTCGACAACCCGGAGCGCCGGGACACCTAGGCGAGCCGCGTTGCGCACGACGTTCGCCGCCCGCCCCGGGTGTGACTCGACGGCCACGGTCCGGCAGCTCGAATGCGCGCGCATCCACTCGATGCCGACCGACCCGGCACCCGCACCGACGTCCCAGAGGAGCGCCCCCGGGGTCGGCGCGAGGCGGGCGAGGGCTGAGGCCCGCAGGTCGCGCTTGGTCAGCTGGCCGTCGTGCTCGAACGCGTCGTCCGGAAGTCCGGCCGACCAGCCGAGGACCGACGCGGGCGGGTCGGCGACGACCTCCACGGCAAGGACGTGCAGCGACGGCACCTGGTGGTTCCACGACGCGGCAGTGCCGACGATGACCGACTCGTCCGAGGCGCCGAGGTGCGCTAGCGCGCTGAGCCGGCTGGCACCGAGTCCGGCGTCACGCAGGAGCGTCACGACCTCGCCCGGGACGTGCTCGTCACGGCTCAGCACGAGCAGCCTCTGCCCGGCAGCCAGGTGCCGCGGAAGCTCGGCGTGGTCGCGCAGCACCGTGACGGTCCCCGCAGCCCAGCCCATGCGGGCCCGCGCGAGCGCCTCCGACGACACGGCCGGGTGCACCACGAGACGGTCCGCAGGGACGAAGTCCTGCAGGGTCGTCGCGACACCTGCCACGTAGGGATCGCCCGAGGCGAGCACGACGACCCGGCGCCCGACCCACGACTCGACGAGACCCGGCACCGCCTCACGTAGAGGTGAGGGCCAGGCGAGTCGCTCGGCGGTGACCCCGGCCGGCAGCATCGCGAGATGACGCTCGCCGCCAACCACGACCTCGGCCTCGATCACGAGCGCACGCAAGCGATCGGAGAGCCCACTCCAACCGTCGGCGCCGACGCCGACGACGTGCACGGGGGTCTCAGCCATGGCGCCGAGGCTAACGGGACCGTGACGACGCGCTAGCCTGAGGCCGAACAGAACGGCCCGAGGTGCCCCGCGTGCGGGGAGAATCGGGAAGCCGGTGAAAGTCCGGCACAGGGCCCGCTACGGTGACCCGGACCTGGATCCGGGAAGTCCGGAGACCGGCCTCGGGCCTCCCAGTGGTTCATCGAACCAACGGCGCGCGGAGCGGGAGCCCCTTATGCCACGTCAGTACCCCTTCACGGCCGTCGTCGGATCCGACGACATGGCCCTCGCACTCGTCCTCGCGACGATCTCGCCGTCGATCGGCGGGGTGCTCGTGCGCGGCGAGAAGGGCACCGCGAAGTCGACCATGGTGCGTGCGCTCGCCGCCGTGCTGCCCCCGATCGACGTCGTGGCGGGCGACCGCTTCTCGTCCGACCCGCGCGACGCGAACCCCCTCTCCCCCGACGGCCCGTTCGGCCCTCGGCCCGAGGTCGAGACCCGTCCCGTGCGTCTCGTCGAGCTGCCCGTGGGCGCCTCCGAGGACCGCGTGCTGGGCTCGCTGCACCTGCAGAAGGCGCTCAGCGAGGGCGTCACGGAGTACGAGCCGGGCCTGCTGGCGAAGGCACATCGCGGCATCCTCTACGTCGACGAGGTCAACCTGCTGCACGACCACCTGGTCGACCTCCTGCTCGATGCCGCCGCGATGGGTCGCAGCACGGTGGAGCGCGACGGCGTCTCGGTCGAGCACGCGGCGCGGTTCGTGCTGATCGGCACGATGAACCCCGAGGAGGGCGAGCTGCGCCCGCAGCTGCTCGACCGCTTCGGCCTCACGGTCGACGTCGCCGCGCCGCGCGATCCGCAGCTGCGCGCCGAGGTGACCCGTCGCCGGCTCGCGTTCGACGCGGCGCCCGAGACCTTCGCGCAGCGGTTCGCCGCTGAGGAGACCGCCCTGACCGAGCGGCTTTCGGCCGCCCAGGAGCTGCTCGAGCAGGTGCTCCTGACCGACGACGACCTCGTGCGCATCGCCGAGATCTGCGCCGCGTTCGACGTCGACGGGATGCGCGCCGACATCGTCACGGCCCGCGCCGCCGTGGCGCACGCCGCCTGGCAGGGGCGCACGCACGTCACGACCGAGGACATCCGTGTGGCCGCCCGGCTCGCGCTGCCGCACCGTCGCCGTCGCAATCCCTTCGACGCCCCGGGCATCGACCAGCAGCAGCTCGACGACCTCCTCGGCGACGACGAGCCGCCGGCCGACGGTCCTGAGGACGACGGCCCGGACGACGACGGCCCCGATGGTGGTGGCGCACCGCCGTCCGGCCCGGACGGTTCCGACCGCCCCGACAGCGCCGATGACGCCTCCGATGGCCCGAGCGAGCCGGGCCCCACCCCGCCGGCCGGCGACTCGGGCGAGGAGCAGGGCCAGGGCTCCGGCACGACCACG
>JAHEXN010000264.1 GCA_023252095.1 Actinomycetes bacterium
AGCACGGCTCGGCGTGCGGCCTTGAAGCCGTACACCTCGCTGATGACGTCGCCCACGATGTACGCGAGCGGGAACAGGAACGCGCCGCCGTCGGTCACGACGGGCCACAGCTGCAGCGAGCCGATGCTCCACGAGCCGGAGCCGAACTCGATGCTCTTCGTGGCGGCGATGTTGGAGACGACGAGGACCACGACGAACAGGGCCAGCAGGACGTCGAAGTGCGACGAGCCGCGTGAGGCGAACCGGACGTCGGGCCGAGAGGCGAGGGGGGTTGTCACCCTCACATCTTCGCAGGCTCTGGAACACTGACCCCATGGCCCTTCCGACCCGTACCGACGTCCTCGTGGTCGGTGCAGGACCCGCCGGATCGGCGGCCGCCGCCTGGGCCGCCAGGTCGGGTCTCGACGTCGTGCTGGTCGACGCGGCCACGTTCCCGCGCGACAAGACCTGCGGCGACGGCCTGACCCCGCGAGCGATCGCCGAGCTCGACCGGCTCGGCCTCGGCGACTGGGTCCGCGGCCACACCCGCAACCGCGGGCTCCGCGCCGCGGGCTTCGGCGTCGAGCTGCTGCTCCCCTGGCCCGGCGGCTCGCTGCCCGACCACGGGTCTGCGGTTCCCCGCACCGAGCTCGACGACCGCATCCGTCACGTCGCGCTCGACTCCGGGGCCGTCGGCGTCGACCACGCCCGAGCCGTCGACGTCGATCGCGACAGTCGCGGCCTCGTCACGTCGGTGCACCTGCTGGTCGGTCCCGAGCGCACCCCGCACACGATCTTCTGCGACCGGCTCGTCGTCGCCGACGGCGTGAAGTCGCCCCTCGGCAAGGCCCTCGGGCGCGAGTGGCACCGCGACACCGCCTACGGCATCGCCGGACGCTCCTACGTGAAGTCCACCCGAGCCGACGACCCCTGGATCAGCTCGCACCTGGAGCTGCGCGACGAGCAGGACGAGCTGCTGCCCGGCTACGGCTGGATCTTCCCGCTCGGCACCGAGCAGGGTGAGGTCAACCTCGGCGTGGGGGCGCTCGCCACGGCCAAGCGTCCCGCGGCCCTCCAGATCCGTCCTTTGATGGAGTACTACGCGAACCTGCGGCGCGAGGAGTGGGACCTCTCCGGCGAGCTGCGTGCCCCGACCAGCGCGCTGCTGCCGATGGGCGGAGCCGTCTCCGGCGTGGCGGGCCCCAACTGGATGCTGATCGGCGACGCCGCCGGTTGCGTCAACCCGCTCAACGGCGAGGGCATCGACTACGGGCTCGAGACCGGTCGCGTCGGCGTCGAGCTGCTCCTGCAGCAGGAGCGCCTCGACCTGGCCTGGCCGCACCTGCTCACGTCCCACTACGGCGAGGCGTTCTCGATAGCGCGCCGCCTCGCCGGGCTGCTCACCGTGCCCCGGCTCCTGCCGATCGCCGGGCCGGTCGGCATGCGCTCGCACCGCCTCATGACGGTGGCCCTGCGCGTCATGGGCAACCTTGTGACGGATCAGGACCGCGACCTCACCGCCCGCCTGTGGCGCTGGGCGGGGCGCCAGTCCATCCGCATGGACGAGCGCCCGCCCTTCACGGCGTGAAGGGCGGGCGCTCGATCAGCTGACGTGACGCTGCTGGCTCAGGGAGCCGGCGGGGCCGGAGGCGTCGGACCGGCCGGCGGAGCCGGGGGCGTCGGACCCGAGGTCGGCGGGGCCGGGGGCGTCGGGCCAGCTGGAGGCTGACCGGGACCACCCTGGTTGCCGTAGTTCGGGAGCTTCTCCCCGGACTCCTTGAAGCCGAGGCCGGCGAAGACGGCCAGCGCGATCGCCGAGAGGAAGAGCAGGTAGCCGGACCAGCCCGGGCCGGCGTTGACCTCCACACCGAAGCCGCCGCCGGTGTCGCCGGGGAAGACTGCACGCAGGATGAGCAGCAGCGCACCCAGACCGGCAGCAGCGGCCGCGATCAGGTTGAGCGGGATCTCGGCCGGGACGACCTGCGGGGCGAACACCTTCACCGCGATGGCGGCGGTCGCCAGGATCACCAGGAGGATGCCGAGAGTGGCGTAGCTCTTCCAGGCGTTGGTGCCCTCCGAGAAGTCGACCCCGGCGATGTCGGAGTCGACCGAGACCGTCACGTAGGACGGGATGAACGAGAGGATGAACGAGATTCCACCGGCGACGAGGGCGCCGAGGTTGAGCGGATTGATCTTCGAGAGATCCACGGCAGTACCTGATTTCTTCCTGAGGATGAGGGCGGTCGGATCCCGACAGTACCGTTCTCACGGCCGAGCGTCACGGGCCTGAGCCCCTCGGGCCGGCGTGTCGCCGACGGTCGTTACGGTGGGCGCGTGCTTCGTATCGCCAGTGTCAACGTCAACGGGATCCGCGCCGCGTGGAACAAGAACCGCGGCCAGTCCTCCGGGCTCCAGGAGTTCCTCGCCGAGCGCGAGTGCGACATCGTGACGCTGCAGGAGGTGCGCGCCCCCGACGAGCTCGTGCGCGAGATGCTCGCCGGCACGGGCTACCACGTGGCGCACACCGAGGCTGCGGCCAAGGGCCGTGCAGGGGTCGCGGTGCTGAGCCGGACCGAGGCCACCGCCGTGCGCGTCGGCGTGGGCGACGGCTTCGACGACGCCGGGCGCTGGATCGAGGCCGACGTGCCGCACGGCGACACGAGCGTCACGGTCGTGTCGGCCTACGTGCACTCCGGCGAGGTCGGCACGCCGCGCCAGGACGAGAAGTACCGCTTCCTCCAGAACATGACCACGCGGCTCGCCGAGCTCGATGCCGCCGGGCACGCAGTCGTCACGGGCGACCTCAACGTGGCGCACACGGCGCTCGACATCCGCAACGCCAAGGGCAACGTCAAGAAGGCTGGCTTCCTGCCCGAGGAGCGCGCGTACTTCGACCGCTTCTTCGGCGAGCTCGGCTGGGTCGACGTCGCCCGGCGCCTGGCCGGCGAGATCGACGGCCCCTACACGTGGTGGTCCATGCGGGGTCAGGCCTTCGACAACGACACCGGCTGGCGCATCGACTACCAGATGGCCACGCCCGAGCTCGGAGCCGCTGCGCGCACGTGCGTGGTCGACCGTGCGGTCAGCTGGGCCGAGCGCTGGTCCGACCACGCTCCCCTCGTGGCTGACTACGACCTCTGAGGTGAGCGACACCACGCCCTGATGGCGACGCCGGGGCGTGCGTCGCGATCCTTCACGTGGTTAAGTAGTTGCGTAACGCAACCTCTCAACCTCCAGGAGTCGCATGTCCTCGCGGTCCTCCCTGACCTCCCAGCCCGCCGCCGTCTACGCCGTCGCCTTCGCGTGCGTCGTGTCGTTCATGGGCATCGGGCTGGTCGATCCGATCCTTCCCGCCCTGCGTGACCAGCTCGAGGCCTCCGAGAGCCAGGTGACGCTGCTGTTCACGAGCTATCTCGTGGTCACCGCGGTCGCGATGCTCGTGACGGGTACCGTCTCCAGCCGCTTCGGCGCCAAGCGCACGCTCGTCATCGGCCTCGTGCTGATCATCGTGTTCGCCGCAGCGGCCGGGTCCTCGAGCTCGATCGAGGGCATCGTGGCGTTCCGCGCCGGCTGGGGCCTCGGCAACGCGCTCTTCATCGCGACCTCGCTCGCGGCGATCGTGTCGAGTGCACGCGGCGGATTCGCAGGAGCGATCATCCTCTACGAGGCGGCCCTGGGCCTCGGCATCGCGGCCGGCCCCCTGCTCGGCGGCGCGCTCGGCAACATCAGCTGGCGCGGTCCGTTCTACGGCGTCGCCGCACTCATGACGATCGCCCTGGTCGCGATCGTCTGGCGGCTCCCGGACACGGGCCGGCCGGAGCACCGCTCCTCGATCACGGCTCCCCTGCGCGCCCTGCGCCACCGCGGCCTCCTGACCCTGAGCATCGCCGCCCTGCTCTACAACTGGGGCTTCTTCACGATGCTGGGCTACGCCCCGTTCCCGATGGATCTCGGCATCACGCAGCTCGGTCTGGTGTTCTTCGGCTGGGGGCTGCTCGTCGCGTTCTTCTCGGTCGTCGGCGCACCCTGGCTGCAGGACCGTCTGGGCACTGCCACGACCCTCTACCTCGCGTTCGGGGCCTTCGCCCTCGACCTCGCCGCGATGGCGATCTGGACGACCGACGCCGTCGTCATGTCGTGCTGCGTCATCGCGGCTGGCATCGCGATCGGCATCAACAACACACTGACCACCCAGGCCGTCATGACGGTCTCACCGGTCGAGCGCTCGGTCGCTTCAGCCTCCTACGGCTTCGTGCGATTCATCGGCGGAGGCCTCGCACCGTTCGCAGCCGGACGCATCGTGCAGCACACCTCGGTGCACGTGCCCTTCGCGATCGCTGCGATCGCGGTGCTCGCCGCGATCGGCGTCCTGGCCACGGCGCACCGCACGCTCGCCGAGGCCGACCGCACGCTCCACCACCCGGCCGCCGACACCGAGTCCGACGTGGCGACCGAGGTCGCCGACGAGTTCGGCGGAGCCTCAGGCGCGATCGACGAGATCGTCCACGCCCGCTGAACCACGACACCCGCTCGACCGGACACGGCTCGGCGCCGACCTCCCCGAGGAGGCCGGCGCCGAGTCGTTCCAGCCGCCCTACTTGCTGTTGAACTTCACCGTCATGGCGGTG